>JANNKS010000122.1:0-10199 GCA_031396425.1 Rhizobacter sp.
GATCATGCGTTGGCGCAGCGGTGTCATCAAAGTCTCCGTGGTCCGGGGAACAGTCCCCGGGACCAAGGTACGACTCACTGCCGCGCGGAACTCGTCGCGCGCCACCACCGCGGCAGCGGTTTAGTTCAACGTAATGTGGGCATCATGGTAACCGTGCCACCCGCAGCAACACGTGGGCGCATGCCGCAGTTTGTTGCCATAGGCGCCAATGCGCGTTTACCCTCGATTCGGTACGACGTTCTTGAGCAATCGAAGGTTCTTCGCGACCATGCGCTGCACAAGCCAGTATTTCTCTTTGGGCACCCACTGAGCTCCGCAGGCCATCAGCAAGGTTCGAGTCTCCTTGTCTGTCGGCGCGATTCTCACGGCGACCAGCGTGCGCGCGCGGGTGGCTACCGGCGTACTCTCGATCAGCAGCTCGACGGTGGTGTGACGGACGCAACCGTCGTCACTGAGGCGGTGGCGCACGCAGACAAGTTGATCTGCATATCGGCGGGCAAAGCGCTTGGCGCCGTTCTGATCGGGTGCGTACGTTTTGGCAACACGAAGCGCCGCGAGACCGGTACTGGATTTTTTCACGCGACGCACTCCACAGGGTGAAGTGGTGAAGCTTAGCGCGCATTCGCCCGCGCCTCGCGCGGCAGCAACTCAGCACGCCACGCCAGCGCGATGCCCGCCATCGACACCAACCCGGTGGCGGCATACAGAATGACCAAGGCGCGAAAGCCCACCGCCGGTATCAGCGCACCGGCCGCAAGCAAGCCCAGCGGCAAGGTGTAGATGGCGAGCATGCGCGCACCCATGACGCGGCCGCGCAAGCGCTCCTCCGAGGTGCGCATCAGGATGATGGACAGCGTCACCATGCTCAGGCTCTGCGTCAGCCCCGCGCCCGCCAGCAGCGCCATCGCCACCGGCACGCCGATGGGCAGCGCCAAGCCGAGCAGGCACAGGTACCAGGCCACGCAGCTCGCGAGCATGGTTCGCGCGGGCCGCAGGCGTGCGCCAAACGCGCTCAGGCACAGCGACCCCGTCAGCGCGCCGGCAGCGAAGCTCGCCACCAACCCGCCCAGGCCCTGCTGATCGAGTTGAAACACGTCGCGGGCGATGTACGGCATCAACCCGCCGGTGAGCGGAAACGCACACAGGTTGACGAGCGCGGCCAGCGTCATCGCGGCGCGCAGCCGGGGGGTGCGCCAGACATAGTGAAGGCCTTCCCAGAGGTCGCGCCAGGGCGACGGCCGCACGGCCGATGTCTGCACGGACGGGGATGAACCCGGCCTGATCGACCGCGCACCGGAGCGCAGCGTCAACAGCGCACCGACGAGGTAGATGGCCGTGATCGCCGCGTAGGCGCTGACGAGCCCCAGGCTGGCCATGAACCCGGCGCCGGCGAGTGCGCCGCCGATGCGCGCCGAGTCCTGCGTGGTGCGCGAAATCCCCATCGCCGCCACCAGCTGCGCCGCCGGCACCGCTGCGCTCACCAGCGCAGTGCGCATGCCGATGTCGGTGGGCTTGATCAGGCCCACCACGAACGCCACCGCCAGCACCCGCGTCGGGTCGAGCCGGCCGGTGGCAGCAAGCAGCAGGATCACACCCGCCAGCAGCGCATAACTCAGGCGCATCGCAGCCAACACGCGGCGCAGGCCCAGCCGGTCGCCCAGCATGCCCAGCAGCGGCGAGACCAGCGTGCCCACGTACATCAGCGAGCCAAACACGGTGAGCAGCACCACCGAGCCCGATTCGACCAGCACGTACCAGCCGAGGATGAGCGTCTCCATCTCCAACGCCCAGGCGGTGCACAGATCGGCCGGCCATTGGTAGCGAAAACTGCGCGTGCGAAACGGCGCCAGTGCGGGCGAGCCGCTCAGCGCCGATGCAGTCGGGCATGGGGTGAAGCCGCCGCCGGGTTGCGCCATGCGGCGATGGTAGCCGTGGCGCAGCGCTGGAGACCGAGCCCACCCCGATCAATCGGCCTGCGGCGGTTGACCGCGGCTCCCGAACCACGGACGCTCAGGGCGCCGGGCGCCCCTGCAGGCGCGCCGACTTACTTGCTCGCTTCGCCCTTCGGAATCGCTCCCGCCTTGTTGGCAGCAGCGGCTTCCGCCTTGCGCTTGGCACGAGCGGCGGCCTTCTCTTCCTTGGTCATCGTGACCTTCGCCTGGCGGTTGGCGGCGTCCTCACGCTTCCAGGACGGCGTGGTACCGGCCTTGGTCGCTGCCGCGGCTTCGGCCTTGGCGTCGGTGCGTTCCTTCGTCGACTTGGCGGCGGCGACAGGAGCCGCAGCCTCACCCTTGGGAAGGGCGCCAGCCTTGTTTGCCGACGCGGCCTCGGCCTTGACTTCGGCGCGGCTCTTGTCCTGCGCAAAGGCGGACATCGCCAGAGCCTGGGCAGCAACCACAACGGCTGCGAGTGCGAGCTTGTTCATCATGAATCTCCTGAAAGGGGGCGGGTGGGGGATGACCGCAAAACGCTGGCCAGACACGAGTCGTTCGACGGACACGTGCCCAACGCGAAGGAACGGTGCTGGGTTGACAACCTGCGCTCGGACTGCAACCCCTACCAGGGCAACGAATACGTCTTCACATTCGTGAACGCCTTGCAGCACTCCTGCACACCTTCCTTGACGCCGATGCCCGAATCCTTGATGCCGCCAAACGGCGTCACTTCCAGGCGGTAGCCCGGCACTTCCCAGATGTTCACCGAACCGACGTTGAGCTCTTTCACGAAGCGCATGATGTCGTCGAGGCGGTTCGTGCACACGCCCGAACTCAGGCCGTAGGCGGTGGAGTTGACCTGGCGAATCGCGTCGTCGACATCCTTGAACGTGATGACGGGCGACACCGGGCCGAAGGTTTCCTGCTTCACAACTTCCATCTCGCCGCGCACCCGGTCGATCAGCGTGGGCGCGTACGAGGCGCCGTCGCGCTGGTTGCCGTGCAGCAGCCGCGCACCTTGCGCCACCGCGTCGTTGACGCGGCGCTCGAACAACTGCGCGGCTTGCACGTCGATCACCGTGCCCATGTCGACCTTCGGGTCGAGCGGGTCGCCGTAGGTCCAGGCGCGCGTCCTGGCGAGCAGTGCGTCGGTGAAATCGGCGGCAATCTTCTCGTGCACGAAGATGCGCTTGACCGCGGTGCAGCGCTGGCCGGAATTCTTGTACGAGCCGTTCGCTGCCAGCTCGGCAGCTTTCATCACGTCGGCATCGTCCATCACGACCAGCGGGTCGTTGCCGCCGAGCTCCAGCACCTGGCGCTTGTAGACCGCCTTCGCGGCAATGTACTTGCCGATCGGCACGCCGCCGGTGAACGTGACCACGTCGATGTCGGCGTGGGTCAGCATCTCGTCGGCGATTTCTTTCGGGTCGCCGGTGATCACGCTCAGCATCTCAGGCGGCAGCCCGGCCTCGTACAACACGTCGGCCAGCGCGATCGCTGCGAGCGGCGTTTTTTCGGTGGGCTTGAGCACCATGCGGTTGTTGGTCGCAATCGACGGAGCGACCTTGTGGATCACCTGGTTGAGCGGGTGGTTGAACGGCGTGATCGCCGAGATCACGCCCAGCATCGGCTCGCGCATCGTGTGCACGCGGCGCTGCTTGCCGTGGTGCGTGAGGTCGCATGAAAAACTCTGCCCGTCGTCGACCAGCGACTGTTGCGCCGAGAACAGCAGCACGTCGGATGCCCGGCCCACCTCGTACAGCGTGTCCTTGATGCACATCCCCGATTCGAGCGTGATCAGGCGGGCCATCGTTTCCTTGCGCGACGCGATGATCTCGCCGGCACGCATCAGGATCTTGTAGCGCTCATGGCGCGTCAGCTTCGGCTGGTACTGGCGCGCGATGTGGATGGCGCGCCGCACGTCGGCCAGCGACGCCTTGGGCACCGTGGCCACCAGTTCACCGGTGTAGGGGTAGCGGATCTCGATGACGCGATCGCAGTGCACCTTCTCGCCGGCGATGCGCATCGCTTCGCGCACGGGGGCGTCGACCACGGGGACTCGGGCGTTCATGAACAACTCCTGGGAAACGGTTCGGCATCCTAGGGCCGAGTTTGCAGATTGTCAACAACTTACCAAGTCACACCCTGCCAAGCCACTCCTTGCCCGGTCATCCGAGCAAGTCGCCCCGCAACGCGCCCACCCCGCGGTTGCCTGCAGGTTGGCCAACCTGAGCTTCGCTGCGGCCGACCCGACGCGAGATCACGGCCCGAGTTTCTGGCGCAGAAACGCCAGCAGCACCTGGTTGCGCTTGAAACGCATGCGCTCCGGCGTGGCCATCGCGATGATGCGCGTGCCGAACGCCGTTTCGGGGGTCCATCCGGCGAGAACGCGCACCAGGCGTCCGTCGGCCAGCGGCGCGCTGCACAGGTAGCCTGGCAGCTGCGCGATGCCCAGCCCGGCGATCGCCGCCTCGGCCACCGTTTCGGCATTGTTGGCGTGGTATTGGCCGCGCACTCGAACCAACTCGCGGCGCGCGCCGGCGCTGAGCAGCCAGGCGTCGTCGGAACTCTCGCGCCAGTAGCACATGCACGCGTGCGCAGCGAGGTCTCGCGGCTCGCGCGGAATTCCGGCACCCGCCAGGTAGGCCGGCGCCGCCGCCAGCACCCACTCGACACTGGCCACCGGCGTGGCCGTCAGTTCGGGAGCGGGCGTGTTGGTCCAGCGCAGCGCGATGTCGATGCGCTCGCGCGCCAGGTCCATCAAACGATCGGCGAGCTGCAGTTCGATCTCGATCGCCGGATGGAGGCGGAAGAACTCCGGCAGGCGTTTGGCCAGCACCCGCTGGCCCCACGAGACAGGAGCGGTCAGGCGGATCTGGCCGGTCAATTCGACGCGCAGGTCGCGCAACCGCTCCTCGGCATTGTTCACCTCGAGCAAGGCGCGACGCGCGAACTCGAGGTAGGCCTCGCCGGCGGGCGCCAGCGTCACCTTTCGGGTGGTGCGGCTGAACAAGGTCGCCTTCACCGCACTTTCGAGTTGAGCAATGCGTTTGCTGACCACGCTTTTGCCGACATCCAGCTCAGCCGCGGCCACGCTCACGCTGAGGTGCTCGGCCACCTTGACGAAGGCCGCGAGCATGTCGGTGGAGATGGGCATTGTTTCCAGATCGCGAACAAAACGTTTGCATTCCAGCAGATGACTTGAGGCAGGTCAATGCCTAAACTGCCCGAAGGCGGGAAACCACCGCTGCCGCAACTCCTGGAGACACGCCATGAAGATCTATGCCGACCCCATCACCGTCAACTGCCGCAAGGTCCTCGCCGGGCTCGACTTGATCGGCGCACCGTTCGAGCTGAATCACGTCGACTACTTCAAAGCCGAACAAAAAGAGCCGGCCTACCTCGCAATCAATCCGAACGCTGCGCTGCCGGCGATGGTCGACGGCGACCTCGTGTTGTGGGAGTCGAATGCGATCCTGCAATACGCCGCCGACAAGGTGGGCAACGACGCCGCCTACCCGCGCGACTTGAAGACCCGCGCCGATATCAACCGCTGGTTGCTGTGGGAATCGTCGAGCTGGTTCCCGAGTTGTTATGTGTTCCTGGTCGAGAACTGCGTCAAGCCGCTGCTCGGCTCGCAGCCCGATCCGGCGGTGCTCGACGCGCAAGCCGCGCAGTTCCACAAACTCGCCGGAATCGTCGACGCGCGCCTGGCCGGGCGCGACTGGATTGCCGGCAAGGGCCCGACGATCGCCGACGTCGCCCTGGCCGCCCCGATGCACCTGCATGGCTGGCAACAACTGCCACTGGCTGACCACCCGAACCTGAAACGCTGGATGACGCGCAATATCGAGAACCTGCCGTGCTGGAAGAAGACCATGATCTACGAAGGTTTCGCGACGGCCAAGCCAGAGGCCGCATGAGTGTGCGGGCCGCAACCGAAGGCAGCATCGCCGCAGCAGGGTCGGTGCGCGCGACGCTGAACTACAGCGTCGACAACGGCATCGCGCCGGACTACTACTTCTACGAACCCGACGCTTCGGTCAAGCTCAATCCGCCAGGCACCGACGCGCGCGAAGTCGACATCCACGACGGCTGGGCCGCGGCCGGGCAGTTCTCGGCCGACCGCGAGGGCTTCGAGATCCACCCCTTCGATGCACGCTTCGACCAGTTTGACGACGACGCATCGATCAAGTCGCTGTTCTACCGCCAGATCGTCGAGTTCGTGAAGCAGCACACCGGCGCGCGCCGGGTCGAGGTGTTCGACCACACGATCCGCAAGCGCCTGCCCGCTGACCTGAAGGTGCAGACCACCGTGCAGCGCCCTGCAGTGCTGCTGGTACACAGCGACTACACGGTGGCCAGTGGCCCGCAGCGTGTGCGCGACCTGCTGCCGGCCGAAGCCGAGGCGCTGCTGCAGCGCCGCGTCGCGTTCTACAACGTGTGGAAGCCGCTCTACCGGCGCGTCGAGGAACTGCCGCTGGCGATGTGCGACGCGACCACGCACGCCGAAGACGACATGCTGCGCATGGACCTGAAGTACCGAGAACGCACCGGCGAGATCTACGTGATGCGCTGGTCACCCCGCCATCGCTGGACCTACTTCCCGCACATGGAAGCCCAGCAGGCGCTGCTGCTCAAGACCTACGACACGGAAACAGACGGCCGCGCACGCTTCATGGGCCACACCGCATTCGAGGACCCGAACACGCCGCCGAATGCGCCGAAGCGCGAAAGCATCGAGGTGCGCACGATGGCGTTCTTCTGAGCACGATGCCCCAGGTCGGCCCGGGCAGCCCAGCGCAACGGCTGGTGGCCTCGCTCAACTACCTGGTGCCGATGAACGAGGGGGCGCGCACCTACACGTTCGACCCGCCTGCGGGCGTGCCACGTTTCAACGGGCGGCTTGAAGCGCACGCGATGCCGATCCAGGACGCGCGCCCCATTCAGTCCGCCTTGTCGCTCGATGTGCACGGTTTCGTGCTGCGCGAACACGCGAGTGCGGTGCACGATTTCTGGGACGAAGCGGAAGTGCGGGAAGTGCACTACGCGGAAGCCGCGCGCCTGGTGCGCGAGTTGACGGGCGCAGCGTCTGCGATCGTCTTCGACCACACCCTGCGTCGCCGCGCCCCGAACCGCCCGCCGCTGGACGGTGCCGGCGGCTCGTTCGCCGCGGTGCGTGAGCCGGTGGGGCGCGTGCACGGAGACTACACCAGCACATCGGCACCGATGCGTTTGCGCCAGGTGTTGGGCGTCGCCGAAGCCGAGTCGCGCCTGTGCCGCCGCTACGCGATCCTCGGCCTGTGGCGGCCGATCAATGCGCAACCCATCCTCGACGCGCCGTTGGCGCTGTGCGACGCGCGCAGCGTCGGCCCCGGGGACATGGTGCGCAATGAACTCGTCTATCCCGACCGGCGCGGCGAGACCCTGATCGCCATGCACAACCCCAGGCAGCAGTGGTTCTACTTCCCTTTGCAGCGTCGTGACGAAGTCACCGTGTTCAAGAATTTCGACAGTGCCGCAAGTGTTGCTGGCATCGCCGGCACGGTTCCGCACACCGCATTCGACGACCCGACCACTCCCGCGGACGCAGCGCCGCGCGAAAGCATCGAACTGCGGGCGTTCGCCTTCTTTTGACAATTCGGCTCGGGCGGCGCAACGCCTCGCGCCGCGTAACTGCTGCGCCCAGAATGTCAGATATTGCTCGTGGGGCGACGGTCAGCTCAGATATGACTTCAGCTTGACTCAGCCAGGCCGATACCTTGCATGCCAGCAACGGCAAGCAGGGCCGGCGCGCGGCTTCCAGAAACATTGCCCGCCCGTGCCGAATCCGTCCCGATGGCACTGGGCCGCCCACCACGGCGCGTTGAACCGCCTCACGCGGTCGGTTTCGCCGCCGGCCACAGGCCAGCGACACAGGACACCTTCAGCATGGCCACAAGCAGTTCAGAGCCGAGACCCAACGCTGGCGATGCTTCGCCGCGACAGTCTGGGTTGAGCGCCTTCTTTCGCCACCACGGCGTCTGGGCGCCGGGCGTGAAGCTGCTGCGCCGGCTGCAGTTTGGCGCCAAGGCCTGCATCATCTCGCTGGTGTTCTGCATCCCGGTGGCGGTGTTGAGCTGGAGCTTCTTCGGCGACCAGGCGGGTGCCATTCGCCTGGCCACGAAGCAGCGCGATGGCGTGGCCTACCTGCGCGAGGTGCTGCCGCTGGCCCAACTGGCGCAGCAGCACCGGGTGGCATCGACGCGGGCGGCCATCACTGGCCAGGACAGCACCGACCTGGTCGGCATCCGGGCGGCCCTGGCCGCCCAGGTTCGCAAACTCGAAGCCGTCGACCAGCGGCTGGGGGAGCGCCTTGAAACGACGCAGCCGCTGCACCGGCTGCGCGACGCTGCCGCCCGTACCCGGCAGCCGGGCGGCAGCGTCGAGGCCGTCTTCGCAGCACATGCGGCGCAGGCTGAAGCGCTCGACGCGATGGTGGCGTGGGTCGCGCACCGCTGCGAGCTCGGGCGGAGCACCGATCCAGACACTTTCGCGCTGGCGCACGCCGCCTTGATGAACCTGCCCGAACTGATCGCTTCGATCGGTCAGTTGCACATCCTGGCATCGCCCATCGCGAACGGCCTGCGCCCTTCGGACGAACGCGCCCGCGCCTGGAACCGCGCACGAAACAACACCGTCCTGAGCAGGGCACGCTGGCAGGCCGCACTGGACAGAATCGAGGCCACGCATCCGGAACTGCAGCGTCGACTCAACGCCGAAATAGCCCTCACCAACCTGCATTCCTTGCACGACCTGTTGGCTTCGGACACGGCCGACGCCGGCCGGATCGACACCTTGTCGCTGTCCGTCGCGACAAGCCTGTCGACACTGCAGGGACAGAGGGTCGACGAGCTGGGTGGTCTGCTGCAGGCGCGCGTGGACGCGATGACGGCGCAGCGCGACACGATGGCGCTGGTGGTGACATTGGCGTTGTTCTCCGGCGCCTACCTGTTCTATTCGTTCTTCCTGGTCACGCAAGGCGGCGTGCGGGAGGTCCAGCGGCACCTCGAGGCCATGACGGCCGGCGACCTGACGACCCACCCCAGGCCCTGGGGCAAGGACGAAGCCGCCAGACTGATGGGCGCCTTGTCGGACATGCAGGGTTCGCTGCGCAAAATCCTGTCGGGCGTGCGCAGCTCGTCCGAGTCGCTGCTGCAATCGAGCACCCAAATCGCGTCGGCGTCGACCGATCTGTCCTTGCGAACCGAACAGACGACAGCAAACCTTCAACGAAGCGCCTCATCGATGGAAAGAATGTCGAGCACGGTGGCGCGCACGACGGACGACGTCGCGGAAGCGGCAGACGTGGCGTCTTCGAATTCGAAAGCGGCGGTCATCGGCGGGCGCGTGATCGAGCAGGCCGTGCTGACCATGCTGGACATCCGCCTGTCGTCGAACAAGATCAGCGAGATCATGCACACGATCAACAGCATTGCCATCCAGGCCAACATCCTGGCACTGAACGCCACCATCGAGGCTGCCCGGGCGGGAGAGCAGGGTCGCGGCTTCGCCGTGGTGGCGGACGAGGTGCGCAGTCTGGCCCAGCGCAGCGCCGATGCCGCGCGGGACATGGAACCGTTGATCACCGGCAGCGTCGACCTGGTCGCCTCAGGCACCAGCGCGGTCAAGGGCGCTGGCGAGTCGATGCAGCAGCTGGTGCGCAATGCACAGCGAATGAACGAACTGCTGTCCGGCATCTCCAGCGCCGCCGCAGGGCAGCGGCTCGGCATCCACCAGGTGGGCAATGCGGTGCACGAGCTGCACCGTGTCACTCGGCGCAACGCGGCCCTGGTCGAGCAGACCGCCGCTTCGGCCACAGCGCTGAAAGATCAGGCGATCGGCCTGGCCGCCGAAGTGTCGTCGTTCCGACTGCCCGCCTGACGAGGTGACGAGGCGCGGCGCGCCGGCATGGGCAGCGCGAACCGCGTTTCCACCCGTCGCTGGTTCCGCAAGGGATGGACGCAGCAGAACGTCGAATCAGGCCACTGCCCTGGAAATCCGCCCTCGCGCCCACGCCGACAACAGCTCGGCAACGATGACGATCGCGACAATCGTCAGGATGATCGCGCACACCTGGCGCGACTCGACCTTCTGCACACTCTCGCGCAGGTAGTGGCCCATGCCGCCGGCGCCGAAGAAGCCGACCACGGTGGAAGCGCGGAACACGACGTCCCAGGTGTAGATGGCAATACCGGCCCACGCCACGCGCACCTGCGGCAGCAC
>JANNKS010000643.1:0-9046 GCA_031396425.1 Rhizobacter sp.
CCCGGCGCCCGCGGGTAACCCCCTGTTTCTGGAACAGCGTGGGGATCCCGGCGTGCGCCGGGTTGACGGGTGGGTGGGCCGCGGCGCGTAACGAGTTGGCGGGCGCGGCGAATCGGCCCGTGGCCCGTTTCACTTCGTGCCCGACCACCGCGTCCAGCGCTCGGCCAGTTTGTCGCCGTTGTCGATCCAGAACTTCGCGTCTTCTGGAAACGCTTGCTTGAGGATCTCGGGGTTGGTGGGCAGATCGGCCATCAGTGCCTTGTCGATCAACGGCGCGGCCGCACCCGAGGTGACGCCGTAGCGGATGTACTTCGGCAGCTTGGCCTGGTTGTCGGGGCGGCCCATGAACTCGACCAGCTTCTCTGCGTCGGCCTTGTTCGGCGTGCCCTTCATGATGACCCAACTGTCCATCGTGTACGGCGTGTCCTTCCAGACCATCTTGAAGTTCTTCTTGTCCTTCTCGTTGGCCGCCGTGATGCGCCCGTTGTAGGCGGTGGTGAACACCACGTCGCCGGCGGCGAGCATCTGCGGCGGCTGCGCGCCGCTCTTCCAGAACACCAGGTCGCCCTTGATCGTGTCGAGCTTCTTGAACGCACGCTCCACGCCTTCCGGCGTGCGCAGCACCTTGTAGACGTCTTTCGCTGGCACGCCGTCGGCGATCAGCGCGACCTCGAGATTCCACTTCGCCCCATTGCGGATGCTGCGCTTGCCGGGAAACTTCCTGGCGTCGAAGAAGTCGGCCCAGCCGGCGGGAGCGGTCTTGGTCTTGTCGCCGTCGTAGGCGAGCACCAGGTTGTAGATGATCGCGCCGACGCCGCACGGGTGCACTGTGCCCGGCAGATAGCGCCCGGCGCCGCCGATCTTCGCGGCATCGAGCTTCTCGTACAGGCCTTCGTCGCAGCCGACTTCGAGTTCGTCGGCCTCGACCTGCACCACGTCCCAGTTGTTGTTGCCGCCCTTGATCTTGGTACGCAGCACGCCCAGGCCACCGTCCCAGGCTTCGTCGACGAGCTTGGTGCCCGAGGCATTGAAGGGCTTGAAGTAGACCTCCTTCTGGCCGTCCTGGTACGCGCCGCCCCAGGACACGACGGTCAGGTCGCGGGCGTTCGCGGCGAATGCGGCAGCGGTCAATGCCGCAGCGGTGGCGATGTGGGTGAACAGTCGAGTCTTCATGCTTGTCTCCTGGGGGTCAAAAAAAAAGAGGTCAGAGGGGTCGAACGGAAACCTGGGCGTCGATCAAGTGCAAATCCTCAGTGCGCAAACAACCAGGCGTCTTCACGCCGGAATGCCAGCCCGAGGGTCTGCCCGGGCACCAGGCCCTGCGGCAGCGCACCGGGCGCGAGCTTGGCGAACCAGGTGACCTGCGAGCCGTGCAGCTGGGCCACCAGGCGCCAATGGTCGCCCTGGTGGATGGCGTCGAGCAGCGTGGCCTGCAGCGAATTGTCGGCCTCGCCGGCACCGGCCACCCGCAGGTGTTCGGGCCGCAGGCACAGCGTCGCTCCGCGGCCTCGAGCGAGCGCCCCGGCGGCGCGCCCGTGCAGACAGGCGCCGCCGGCCACGCGCAGCGTCGCGTCAGACTCGGCCTCGCCGCTGAGCATGTTGTTGTCGCCGATGAAACCGGCTACGAACGGGTTCGCCGGCGCGTCGTAGAGCCGCTGCGGCGCAGCAAGCTGTTCGATGCGGCCGTGGTTGAACACCGCGACCCGGTCCGACAAGGTCATCGCCTCTGACTGGTCGTGGGTGACGAACACCATCGTCACGCCGAGTTCACGGTGCAGGCGGCGGATCTCGAGCTGCATCTCCTCGCGCAGCTTCTTGTCGAGCGCCGACAGCGGCTCGTCGAGCAGAACGACGCGCGGCTCGAACACCAGCGCGCGCGCCAGCGCGACGCGCTGCAGCTGCCCACCCGAGAGCTGCTGCGGCCGGCGTTTTGCCAGGTGGCTCAGGCGCACCTTGTCCAACGCGGCTGCCACCTTCTCGCGCGCCACGCTGGCGGGCACCTTGCGCACCGAGAGCGGGAAAGCGACGTTCTGCTCCACCGTCATGTGCGGGAACAGCGAATAGCTCTGGAACACGACGCCCATCTCGCGCTTGTGCGGCGGCAAGGTCTCGATGGGGCGGCCGTCGAGCCGGATCGTGCCGGCGCTGGGCACTTCAAAACCTGCCAGCAGCATCAACGTCGTCGTCTTGCCCGAGCCCGAAGGACCGAGCAGCGTCAGGAATTCACCCGCCTCGATGTGCAGGTTCAGGTCGTCCACCGCCGGCGCGGTGCTGCCGGGGTAGACCTTGCGCAGGCGATCGAATTCGATCAACGCCATGGCAAGGCTGCGCTCAGGTGCCGGCGCGCACCCACGCCAGCGTATCGGCCAGCGCGCGTTCGGTGCAGTCGAGCAGGCGATCGATCTCGGCTTCGGTGATGATCAGCGGTGGCGAGAACGCGATCACGTCACCCCCCAGCACGCGCGTGATCAGGCCATGTTCCTGCGCGCGACGCACGAAGTACGCACCGACGCCGCGCTTGGGGTCGAAGGGCTTGTGTGCCGCCGGGTCTTCGGCCAATTCCAGCGCGCCGATCAGGCCCATGCCGCGCGCCTCGCCGACCAGCGGGTGGCCGGCGAACCGCCGCAGGCCCTGCTGCAGTCGCGGTGCGACCTCGCGCACGTGGCCGATCACGTCGTCAGACTCGTAGATGCGCAGTGTTTCCAGTGCCACCGCGCAGGCCAGCGGGTGGCCGCTGTAGGTGTAGCCGTGGCCGAAGGTGCCGATCGACGCACTCGCATCGGCCACCACTTGGTAGATCGCGTCGGTGACGTACAGGGCCGACATCGGCACGTAGGCCGAGGTCATCATCTTCGCCACCGTGATCATGTCGGGCTGCAGGCCGAACACCTGGGTGCCGAACGGCTGGCCCAGGCGGCCGAAACCGGTGATGACTTCGTCGGCGATGAACAGGATGTCGTGTTTCTTCAGGATCGCCTGCACGCGCGCGAAGTAGCCCGCCGGCGGAATCACCACGCCGCCCGCGCCCTGCACCGGTTCGGCGATGAACGCGGCCACCGTCTCGGGACCTTCGCGCTGGATCGTGTCTTCGAGTTCTGCAGCAAGCCGCTCGACGAACTGTGCTTCGCTTTCACCAGGCTTCGCACCCAGGTAGTAATGCGGCGCGCCGACCCGCACCACGCCGGGCAGCGGCAGGTCGAAGTTCTGGTGCATCGCCGGCAGGCCGGACAGCGACGCGGCGGCTGCCGTCACGCCGTGGTATCCGCGTTCACGCGCGATGATCTTCTTCTTCAACGGCCGGCCGCGGGCGTTGTTGTAGTAGCGCACCAGCTTGAACGCGGTGTCGTTCGACTCCGACCCCGAATTGGCGCACAACACCCGCGCCAACGGCACCGGTGCCCAGCGGATCAGCGTTTCCACCAGTTCCGTCACCGGCCCGGGCACCTTGCCCGAGAACGAGTGGTAGTACGGCAGCAACTGCATCTGGCGGTGCGCCGCTGCCACCAGACGGGGTTCGGAAAAGCCCAGCGACGCGCACCACAGCCCGGCCATGCCTTCGATGTAGCGCTTGCCCTGCTCGTCGAACACATGCACGCCGTCGCCGCGCACGATCACCAGCGGCCCGTCCTTTTCAAGTTGGCGCAACTGCGTGTACGGGTGCAGGTGGTGGGTGCGGTCGCGCTCGGCGGCGCGGGTCAACGGGGGCGGGGCGTCATTCATGGGTGTGGGGCCAGCTCGGTTGGGGGTGCGCAAACTACCAATGGCGTCGGTGCGGTTTTCGCGTGAGCATAGCCTGCCGCGGCGGGTTTCCTGGTTTTTGCGCCCGCCCTGCATCCGATTCGCGGATGCCTGCGTAAGTGGTCGGCGTATGCCGGGCTTGCGCCCTCTTTTCAACCCGACGGAGACCTTGATGAAAACCCTCCCCCTGCTGTTCACCGCAGCGGCGCTCGCCGCCCCGTTCGCCCACGCTGCCGACGCTGCCGCCGGCAAAGCCAAGGTCGAAGCCGTCTGCGCCGCCTGCCACGGCGCGAACGGCGTGAGCGTCGCCGACGCCATTCCAAACCTGGCGGGCCAGAAAACCGTGTACCTGGAAAACCAGCTGCGCTGAAAGACGGTTCGCGCAAGAACGCCGTGATGGGCGCGATCGCCGCGCAACTCAGCGCCGACGACATCAGCAACGTGGCGGCCTACTTCGCCTCACAGCCCGGTGCAACGGGCAGCGCCAAATCCGCGATGTTGCCCAACCTCGCCAAGACGGGCCTCAGCTTCCCCGAAGGCTATCGCAGCAGCTTCACCTGGTACCACACCATCAACTTCCCAGCCACCAGGCAGGTGCGCTACTACTACGCCAACCCGGCGGCGATGAAAGCCGCCAAGGAAGGCAAGGACCTGCCCAACGGCGCCTACCTCTTTGCTGAAGTGTTCAGCGTCAAGCTCGACGCCGACAAGAACCCCATCAAGGGCGCCGACGGCTTCTTCGTGCCCGACCAGTTCATGTTCTACACCGCGATGGCGCGCGAAGCCGGCTGGGGCAAGGACATCCCCGACCTGCTGCGCAACGACGAATGGAACTACGCCGTCTTCACCCCCGCCAAGCAGCACCGCCCGGGGGTGAACCAGGCTGAATGCCTGGCCTGCCACAAGCCGCTGGACAAGGTCAGCTACACCTTCACGATCAAGGAACTGGCGAAGGTGGCGGCGAGCAAGTAGGCGCCCTTCGCGGTCAGGCGCGCGCGCCTGCTGATCATGCCGCCGCAGCGGCCGCGTCGTCGACCTGACGCCGACGGTTGTGGCGTCGATCACGCCTGCTCCACAGCAGCAACGGCCTGTCACGCCGTGGGCCCCAGAAGCGCTATCGTGCCGCCTGTTCTCACGCCGTGGACCCCGCCATGCCCAAAGTCCTGCGCTACACCCTGCTCTCGGTTCGAGATCTCCTGGTCACTGCCGGCCCCTTCCTGCTGGTGGCCGTCGTGCTGCTCGGCCTGGCCTACTGGGTGCTCGACCCGAACCCGCCCAATCGGGTGGTGCTCGCCACCGGGCCGGACCAGGGCGCTTACGCCGAATTCAGCAAGCGCTATGCCACATTGCTGAAGCAACACGGCATTCGCGTCGACCTGCGCGCCACCCAGGGCGCGGCAGAGAACCTGGCGTTGCTGCGCGACGACGCATCGAACGTCGACCTTGCGTTCGTGCAGGGCGGCGCCGATGTCGAGCGCGGCGCAGACGACGTGGCCAACGAGGGCCTGGTGTCGCTCGGCAGCCTGTTCCACGAGCCGGTGTGGTTGTTCTACCGCGAAGACTCGGCAAAGCGCCTGCTCAAGGCGGCCACGCTGACGTCGCTGGCGCAGCTGCCCGGCTGGAAGCTCAACATCGGCCCGCCCGGCAGCGGCTCGCCACTGCTGATGCAGCGCCTGCTCGACGCGAACGGCATTGACCGCAAGACGCTGACGCTGATGGACCTGCAACAAACCCCCGCCGTCGTCGCGCTGCTCGGCGGCGAAATCGACGCCCTGGTGTTCGCCTCGGCGCCGGAGTCGCTGATGGTGCAGATGCTTCTGCGCACGCCAGGCGTGACGCTGTTCGACTTCGCGCAGTCCGAAGCCTATTCGCGCCGCTTCGCATTCATGAGCCCGGTGGTGCTGCCGCGCGGCGTGGTCGACCTGGCGCGCGACATGCCCGGCGCCGACGTGCGCCTGGTCGCGCCCACCGCCACGCTGGTCGCCAAGGAGGGCACCCACCCGGCACTGCTGCAACTCTTCGTGCAGGCGGCGCACAGTGTTCATGGCGAGGCCGGCTGGTTCCACCGCAAGGGCGATTTTCCGAGCGCGGCGCACAACGACCTGCCGCTGGCGAAGGAGGCCGAACGGTTCTACAAGAGCGGCGCGCCGCTGCTGCAGCGCTACCTGCCGTTCTGGCTCGCGAACCTGATCGACCGCATGTGGGTGGTGCTGGTGTCGATCATTGCCATTCTGCTGCCGCTGTCGCGCGTGGTGCCGCCGCTTTACCAGTTCCGCATCCGCTCGCGCATCTTCCGCTGGTATGCGCAACTGCGTGGCGTGGAAGACTCGTTCGGAAAGCGGGGCAGCGACGAACTGCTGCGTGAACTGACCGACATCGAAACCCGGGTCGAGCAGATCGCCGTGCCGCTGAGCTACGCCGACGAGTTGTATTCATTGCGCAGCCATATCCAGATGGTGCGCAACCGACTGCTCGCGCTGGCACCGCAGGGCCGCCCGGCGTGAGCGTGGCGTCGTCTGGCTGCAGACTGCGTCATCTCGGTTTGCCAGACCCTGGCGACGCGCTGCCCGCATGAGCGCAGCCGCGCCCCGCGGGATCAGCATCGGCTGCGGCTTCGGCGGCCTGGAGGCGGTGCGAGCGTTGTCGAAAGCAACGATCGAGATCACGCTGGTCGACCGCACCAACCACCACCTGTTCCAGCCGCTGCTCTACCAGGTGGCCACGGCCGGCCTGAGCGCACCCGCCATCAGCGCGCCGATCCGCCATACCTTGCGGCGCGAAATGCAGCGCGGCAACCTGACGATCCTGCAGGCCGAAGTCACCCGCATCGACGCGCCGGCGCGCTGCGTGTGGCTCGACGACGGCCAGGCGCTGCCGTTCGACCACCTGATCGTCGCCGCCGGCGCGGCCCACAGCTACTTCGGCCATGACGACTGGGCGACGCACGCGCCGGGCCTCAAGACCCTGGCCGACGCGTTCGACATCCGCGCCCGCGTGATCGGCGCGTTCGAACACGCCGAACGCTGCAGCGACGCCGCTGAGCGCGCGGCGTGGATGACGTTCGCCGTGATCGGCGCCGGCCCCACCGGCGTGGAGATGGCCGGCACGATGAGCGAGATCGCCCAGCACACGCTGAAAGACGAATTCCGCCGCATCGACACCCGCCGCACCCGCGTCGTGCTGATCGAGGGTTCGTCGCGGGTGCTGGGCAATTTCGTGCCGGCGTTGTCGGCACGCGCGCGGGCGCAGCTCGAACGCTTGGGCGTCGAGGTGCGCACCGGCTGCAAAGTCAGCGACATCGACGACCAAGGCGTGAGCTTCGAGGTGCAGGACGGCGACGCGACACGCACCGAGCGGCTGCCTTGCCGCTGCGTCATCTGGGCCGCCGGCGTGGCAGGTTCGCCGCTGGGCGCCTCGATTGCCGCCAGCACCGGCGCGGCGCTCGACCGGGCCGGCCGTGTGATCGTGCAGCCGGACCTGAGCCTGGCGGGCTTTCCCCACATCGCGGTGATCGGCGATCTGGCCGCCGCGCACAGCTATCCGCGCGGCCATCACCTCGCGGGTTCACCGCAAGACGGCAACACGCCTGCCGATGCCAAACCGGTGCCCGGCGTGAGCCCGGCCGCCAAACAGATGGGGCGCCTGGCCGCCGCCAACCTGTTGCGGCGCCTGCGCGGCGAGCCGACGCGCGCATTTCACTACATCGACTACGGCAATCTCGCCACGATCGGCCGCAAGGCGGCCGTCGTCGATCTGGCCGTGCCACCGATCGGGTCAATGCGCTTCTCGGGCCTGCCGGCGTGGCTGTTCTGGCTGTTCGCGCACGTCTACTTCCTGATCGGCTTTCGCAACCGCCTGATCGTGATGATGGAGTGGGCCTGGGCCTACTTCACCTTCGAGCGCGGCGCGCGGGTGGTGGCCGAGCCCGACCGCCGAACCGAGACCTAGGTGTCGGGCTTTGGGTCGGGCCCGCGTTGGGCCGGGGTGATTTGCGGTGCCATTCGTCGTTGCCGACTCGTTGTGTGGCCCGGCCACACGCCACGTCGGCGCCTAGACTGGCGCCGCAACACACCCCGGCGCGGGCTCGACCCAAAGCCCGACAGGCTCCTAGAATCGGCCGGGCCTTCCCCTGGCCTGCCCGATCCGGAGCCCGCATGGACACCCGAACCTCCCCGTACCGCCTGCGCATCGAAAAAGTCCGCGACGCGCTGAAGGCGCACAACCTGGCTGCCGTGCTGGTGCCGTCGAGCGACCCGCACCTGTCGGAATACCTGCCCGAGCGCTGGCAGGGGCGGCAGTGGCTGTCGGGGTTCACCGGCTCGATGGGCACCTTGGCGGTGACGCGCGACGCCGCGGCGCTGTTCGCCGACAGCCGCTACTGGGAACAAGCGACGAACGAACTGGCCGGCAGTGGCATTGAACTGGTGAAGATTCCCACCGGCGCGGCAACGCACCACGTCGATTGGCTCGCCGCACATGCGCAGCGCGGCGAACAGGTGGGTGTGGATGGCAGCGTGCTCGGCCTGGCGGCCGCTTCGCAATTGAGGAATCGGCTGGAACAGGCCGGCGTGACGCTTCGAACCGACTTCGACGTGCTCGCGCACATCTGGCCCGAACGGCCGGGCCTGCCGGCCGGCCGGGCCGGTGGTCGAACACCTGGCGCCGCACGCGCCGTTGGCGCGCGCCGCCAAGCTCGCGCAGGTGCGCGAAGCTTTCGTGCGGCACGGTGCCACGCACCACGTGATCTCGACAGTGGACGACATCGCGTGGCTGTTCAACCTGCGCGGATCCGACGTCAGCTTCAACCCGGTGTTCCTGGCCCACGCGCTGCTCGACGCCAGCGATGCGACGCTGTTCATTGCCGACGGCAAGGTCAGCGCCGAACTGCGCGCCACGCTGTCGCGCGACGGCGTGCAGGTGGCACCGTACGCACAGGCCGGCGCCGCACTCGCTGCCCTGCCGGGCAACGCGGTGCTGTTGATCGACCCGAGGCGCATCACGTTCAGCACGCGCTCGAACGCGAGCGTCAAGGTGGTCGAAGCCATCAACCCGAGCACGCTGCTGAAGAGCCGCAAGAGTGCCGCCGAGGCCGAGCATGTGCGCAGCACGATGGCGCAGGACGGCGCGGCCTGCTGCGAGTTCTATGCCTGGTTCGAAGCGGCGCAGGCACGCGGCGACCGCCTCACCGAACTGACCGTCGACGAACACCTGAGCGCGGCGCGCGCGCGCCGCCCCGGCTTCGTCGGCCTGAGCTTCAACACCATCGCCGCGTTCAACCCGAACGGCGCGATGCCGCACTACCACGCCA
>JANNKS010000126.1:0-11530 GCA_031396425.1 Rhizobacter sp.
CTCGCGGTCCAGCAGCTTCGCGATGTCGGGCTTTGATCATGCTCAACTCCTCTTCGGGCAGCGCGCTGGCCACGGCTGTCTTGCGAGGCGCATGCCAGCGGCTTACCCGGTACCCCGCGTCCCGTATCGAGAAGATGGACGCCACGGCACCGGGCAGGCAACGGCAGCGAATGCCATGCTCAAGGACGCGCCTCCAGCACCAGGTTGAAAGGCGTTTCGGTGGCACGGCGGAAGCGCTTGAAGCCGCCCTTCGTCACCACGTCGCGCAACCTTGCCTCGCCCGCCTGCGCGCCCAGGCAGGCGCCAACCTCCTGCGAGCGCGAGGCCGGCGTGCAGATGAAGGTCGACGCGGAGTAGTAGACACGGCCGACCGGGTTCAGGTTGTCTTCCAGCTTGTCGTGGGCGAAGGGCTCGACGATCAGCCAGGTGCCGTCGGGTTTCAGGCTGGCGCGCACATGGGCGGCGGCTCCGACCGGGTCACCCATGTCGTGCAGGCAGTCGAATACCGTCACGAGGTCGTAGGCCTTGCCCGGATAGTCCTTGGCCTTCGCAACCTCGAAGGTCACCCTGTCTTGAACACCTGCTTTCTTCGCCGCATTGCGCGCATGCTCGATCGACGGCGCGTGGTAGTCGAAGCCGAAGAACTTCGAGGCCGGGTACGCCTGCGCCATGATGACGGTGGACGCACCATGGCCGCAGCCGACGTCGGCGACGGTCGCGCCGGCTTTCAGGCGCGCGTCAACCCCTTCGAGTGTCGGAATCCATTGGCTCACCAGGTTGGCGGCGTAGCCGGGCCGGAAGAAGCGCTCGGTGCCGTGGAACAGCGAAACGTCGTGCTCGTGCCAGCCCAGGCCGAGGCCGGTGCGCATGGCCTGCATCATCTTCGGAATGGCCTTGAATTGGGCGATCGCCACCTGGAACGCGCCGGGAATGAACGCCGGGCTGCCCTCCTGGGCCAGCGCCATCGCCTGCTCTTCGCTGAGGCTGAATCGCCGGCTGGCGGGGTCGTACTCGACATAGCCGCTCGCGGCCTGCGCAGACAGCCACTCGCGCAGATAGCGCGGATCGGTCTCCGTCAGGCGCGCCAGCGTCTCCGCGTCCGCCGGCCCGTCAGCCAGGCGCTTGTACAAGCCGAGCTGATCGCCCACCACGATCGTGGCGGCGTGCATCACCGCACCGAGATCGCCGACGAATCGGCCCATGAAAGCGTTCAGTTTTGCTTCGTCGATGGCCATGGAACTCTCCGGAAGTTGGTGAGGCTACGCAGTCCGGATGGGCAAGCGTGCGATCGCCCGGCGCACTGCGCCATGCGGCCCCAGTGGAACGGGTCCGGCCAGGCCGGCCGGCCCGGCAGGACGACTTGCTCACGCCCCCTGCGAACCCTGCGCTGCTGCGCCGGATGCCCCGGGGATCGGCAACGCGCTCGTTGTGAGCGAAACGAGCAACATGCCCTCAGTCTGCCTGTGAGTCGCCGAACACCAAGATAGGTCAGAACCGCAACGATATCAACCGCCGACCCGGCGATGGGTTCAACGCAGGCCCGATGCAGCGGCCTGCACCGGCGCGGACGGTGCGGTCGCCGACGGGTGCGCCGGCTGCGCAGCGCGCCGCCGCAGATCTTCCGTCGTCTCGCCCGGCCCTTCGGCCTTCCAGCCCGGCGGCATCAGCAAGGCACCGAACAGGGCGCGCAGGCTGCGTGCAGCAGCGAGGTCGCGCGCCAGTGCCAGCCATTGGTGGAACTCGACGCGCAGCGGGTTGTGGCTCAGCAGCGGCGTGACCAGGCCGTAGCGGCACGGCAGGTCGTCGCGTTCGGCGCGGTAGGTGCCGAACAGGCGGTCGAACACGATCAGCACGCCGCCGTAGTTCGCATCCAGGTAGTCCAGGTTGGCGGCATGGTGCACGCGGTGCGCCGACGGCGTGTTGAGCACACCTTCCAGCCAGCCGAGCCTGGGAATCCAGGTGGCATGAATCCAGAACTGGTAGAGCAGGTTCAGCGACAGCACTTCGAACACCACCTTGGGCGGAAACCCGAGCCACACCAGCGGCGTGAAGAACAGCGCCGTGCCGGTGAGCCGGCCGAAGATGCCGATGCGGTACGCCGCACTCAGGTTGAGCTGGTTCGGCGAATGGTGCACCGCATGGTTGCACCAGAACCAGCGCACCCGGTGCGCGGCGCGGTGGTACCAGTAGTAGCAGAACTCCTGGCCGATGAACAGCGCCAGCAGCGCTTGCCAGCCGTCGAGCGGAATCGTCGTGAGCCGGTGCTGGTAGGCCAGCACGATCAGCGGCGTTGCAATGCTCAGCGGCAGGAAGATCTGCAGCCCCACCCGCATCACCAGGTCGAGCATCGAAACGCCGGCGGCGCGCCAGTCGTAGTCGACGCGGCGCCACAGCACCGCGGCTTCGAGCACCGAAGCGATCAACACGCCCGGCAGCGCGACGAAGAGCAGAAACTGGTCGAGTGAATTCATGGGCGGGTCGCATCCAGGCGAATCGTCGGCATGATTAGACCCGATGCCCCTGCCCGGCGCCCGCATTGCTGTCGCGCCCGCCGGCGCTAACATCGGCAAGCACGCTGCCGCCACCCCACCGGCCCCAGCGCGCCTCACCAACCTCTCGCACCCGCCGGCCCGCCGATGCCCGATTCCACGCCCCTGATCAGTGCCTTGCGCGTGATTCCCGTCGCAGGGCGCGACGGCATGCTGCTCAACCTGAGCGGTGCGCACGGCCCGTTCTTCACGCGCAACCTGCTCGTCCTTACCGACAACGCCGGGCGCACCGGCGTGGGCGAGGTGCCCGGCGGCGAGAAGATTCGCCAGACGTTGGACGACGCGCGCGAACTCGTGGTGGGCCAGCCCGTGGGTTCGCACCAGCGTGTCGTGCAGCAGGTGCACCAGGCTTTCGCGGACCGCGATGCGGGCGGGCGCGGCCTGCAGACCTTCGACTTGCGCACCGCGATCCACGCCGTCACCGCGATCGAATGTGCACTGCTCGATCTGCTTGGCCAGCACCTCGGCGTGCCGCTCGCACACCTGCTGGGCGAAGGCCAGCAGCGCGACTCGGTGGAAATGCTCGGCTACCTGTTCTATGTCGGCGACAGCCGCCGCACCGAGCTGCCCTACGTCGGCCACACCGGCCCGGCCGAGGCGGACGAATCGAACTGGTGCCGCTGGCGCCACGAGGTTGCGTTGACGCCCGAGGCGGTGGTGCGCCTGGCCGAAGCGGCGCGCGAACGTTACGGCTTCAACGACTTCAAGCTCAAGGGCGGCGTGCTGCGCGGTGAAGAAGAAATCGCCGCCGTCACGGCCTTGCACGAGCGCTTTCCGGACGCACGCGTCACGATCGACCCGAACGGCGGCTGGCTACTGCGCGACGCGGTGCGCCTGATGCGTGACTTGCACGGCGTGGTCGCCTACGCCGAAGACCCGTGCGGCGCCGAAGACGGTTTTTCGGGCCGCGAAGTGATGGCCGAATTCCGCCGCGCCACCGGATTGCCCACCGCAACCAACATGGTCGCCACCGACTGGCGCCAGCTCAGCCACGCCCTCGCGCTGCAAAGCGTCGACATTCCACTCGCCGACCCGCACTTCTGGACCCTGGCCGGCTCGGTGCGCGTGGCGCAGACCTGCCGCGACTGGGGCCTGACCTGGGGCTCGCATTCGAACAACCATTTCGACGTGTCGCTCGCGATGTTCACCCACGTCGGCGCTGCCGCGCCGGGGCGCGTGACGGCGATGGACACGCACTGGATCTGGCAGGACGGCCAGCGCCTCACGAAGGAACCGTTGCGGATCGTCGGTGGCCACGTGCAGGTGCCGAAGAAAGCCGGCCTGGGCGTCGAACTCGACATGGTCGAGGTCGACAAGGCGCACCAGCTCTACAAGGCGCATGGCCTGGGCGCCCGCGACGACGCTGTTGCCATGCGAGCCCTGATACCGGGCTGGAAATTCAACCCCAAGCGGCCGGCGCTGGACCGTTGAACGATGCGCCGCGGTGACCCTGACGATGTCGCACGCCCTGTGAAGCTGGCCCGTCTGCAATGACACCCCCCGTTCCGCACGAGATTGTTGCCGCGCTGGTCCGCGCCGAGTTGATTGAACCTGGCACGCAACCCGCCGGTGAACCCCTCACCGGCGGCGTGTCGTCCGACATCTGGCGCGTCGACGTGCGTGATGGCGCGGTGTGCGTGAAGCGGGCGTTGCCCCGATTGCGCGTGGCTGCGAACTGGGAAGCGCCGGTCGAGCGCAATGCGTTTGAAGTCGCCTGGATGGAGGTGGCAGCGGCGGTGAACCCGAACGCCGTGCCGCGGCTGCGCGGCCATGACGCCGCCGCCGGCCTGTTCATCATGGACTACCTCGACCCGGCGGCGCACCGGTTGTGGAAGACCGACCTGCGCGACGGCCGTGCCGAGCCGACGGTGGCCGCCGCTGTGGGCGAGCGCCTGGTGCGCATTCACGCTGCCACCGCCCGCAGCGACGCGATGGCGCGGCGTTTCCCGACCGACAGCTTCTTCCACGCGCTGCGCCTGTCGCCCTACCTCGAAGCCACCGCCGAGCGCCACCCGGCGGTGGCGGGCGTGTTGCATGCGCTGGTGAAGATCACTGCCAACACCCGCGAGGCGCTTGTGCACGGCGACGTGAGCCCGAAGAACATCCTGATCGGGCCGCACGGGCCGGTGTTCCTCGACGCCGAATGCGCCTGGTACGGCGACCCGGCGTTCGACCTGGCGTTCTGCCTCAACCACCTGCTGCTCAAGTGCCTGTGGAACCCGACTGCAGCCCTCGATTTCGGCCGCTGCTACGAGGCGCTGTGCGCCAGTTACGCGAGCGGCGTGAGCTGGACCGCCTGGCCCACGCTGGAGCAGCGCGCCGCGCAGCTGCTGCCCGGCTTGCTGCTGGCGCGCGTCGACGGCAAGTCGCCGGTCGAGTACCTGAGCGACGACGCGCAGAAGAACATCGTGCGGCGCGCCGCCCTCGCATTGCTGGGCGCCCCAGTGCCCACGTTGCGCGGCGTGCTGGCGCGCTGGAACGAGGAACTTCAACCATGAGCAGCACGGTTCGAAGCGTGCGCGGCCGGCGCGTCTGGGACTCGCGCGGCCGCCCCACCGTGGAAGCCGAGGTCGCGCTCGAGGACGGCACCACCGCGCGCGCCATCGCCCCGGCCGGCGCGTCAACCGGCAGTGCCGAAGCCGTGGACCTGCGCGATGGCGGAGCGGCCTTCGGTGGCCTGGACGTGCAGCGCGCGCTAGCCGCGGTGAACGGCGAGATCGCCGCCGCGCTGGCCGGCCGCAGCGTGTTAGACCAGGCCGGCAACGACGCCGCGCTGATCGCGCTCGACGGCACGCCGAACAAGGCGCGGCTCGGCGGCAACGCGATCGTCGCGACATCGATGGCGCTCGCGCATGCGGCGGCGGCATCGTTGCGTGTACCGCTGTGGCAATACCTTGCGCAGCGCGAAGTCACGGTGGGGCAGGGCGCGCCTGCTGGATCGGCAGCGGCAGCATCGGCTGAATCGGCAAACTCAGCCGCTGCCCGCGCTGCAAGCCCAGCCACGAGCCCGGCGCACGTTCTGCCGCTGCCCGAAGTGCAGATCTTCGGCGG
The DNA here is from genome assembly GCA_031396425.1 of Rhizobacter sp. Classification (GTDB taxonomy): domain Bacteria; phylum Pseudomonadota; class Gammaproteobacteria; order Burkholderiales; family Burkholderiaceae_C; genus JAEMQF01. Next base: position 5,601 of record JANNKS010000126.1, read on the forward strand.
CGGCGCGCACGCCGGCCGGCGTGTGGACGTGCAGGACTTCATGGTCATCGCGGTCGGCGCGCGCGACTACGTGCAAGCCCTCGAATGGACCGCCGAGGTGTACCGCAGCGCCGGTGTGCTGATGGCGCGCGCCGGGCTGGCGGCAGGCGTGGCCGACGAGGGCGGCCACTGGCCGGCCTTCGACACCAACGAAGCGGCGCTCGACTTCCTGCTGCGCGCCATCGAAGCGGCCGGCTACACGCCGGGCCAGGACGTCGCGATCTCGCTCGACATCGCCGCCACCGATTTCGGTAGTGGCGGCCGCTACACGCTGGCGCGCGACGGCCGCAGCGTCGACTCGGATGCCCTGTCCGACATGCTGCTCGGCTGGCTGCGGCGCTACCCCATCGTCGCGATCGAAGACCCGCTTGCCGAAGACGATGCGCAGGCCTTGCAGCGCTTTACTTCGGCCGCCGGAGCGAAAGTTCAGGTGATCGCCGACGACTTCATCTGTACCAACGCCCAGCGCATCCGCGACGCGGCGGCACTGGGCGCGTGCAACACGGCACTGATCAAACCCAACCAGGCCGGCACGCTGACCGAGGCGCACACCGCACTCGCCGCCGCGCGCGCGTCGGGCTGGGGGGCGATCGTGTCGGCACGGTCCGGCGAAACCGAAGACGTGACGATCGTGCACCTCGCGGTGGGCTGGGGCTTGAAGCAACTCAAGGTCGGCTCGTTCGCGCGTTCGGAGCGCATGGCGAAGTGGAACGAGGCCTTGCGCATCGGCGAAGCGCTGGGCAGTTTCGAGTTGCCGCCGCGTTCTTCATTTCCATGGGGACGGTGAGGCGAAGGGCCGTTCGAGGCCCTTGGCGATCGTGGCGCGGCAAGGTTCCACCGCCTGGACTGTGGTTCGATCGCCTTGCCGCGGCTGGTACAGTGAAACCCGGGAGGTTTGCATGAGCCGAGAAGGTGAAGCGATGTTCTGGCTGAACAAGTTGCCCGGCTTCCAGCGGTCTGCGCATGGCCTCGAGTGGGCGCTGTGGAAGCGCCTGCCGGTCATTCTGGTGCTGGGCACTGCCGGCCCGATCCTGGTGGCGTTGGCCTTCTGGTGGGCCGCGCCCGGCCAGCCGACGGCGGGCCAGGAACGCGACCTGCTGCTGCTGATCTACAGCCTGATCGGCCTGGTGGTGCTGCACTGGACGCTGGTGCTCACCGTGGCGATCGGCTGTGCGATCGTCATCGTGATGAAGGGACCGGCCTACGTGGCCGATGCCTACCCTCCGCCCGGGCGCGAGCAGACTCCCGCACCGTGATGAGGCCGCGGTCGGCGCCCGGGCATCGTCGATGGCGGCGACGATTCCGCGCGCGTCGCCGTGGCGTCGGAATGCGCTCTCAAACCCGGACTTCTGCCGCGATCGTCACTTGCCTGGTGTGTGCCCGGCCATGCGGTGCCCGCGCCGGCCCTGCAGGCGCTGGTCGGCGACGGCCTTCTGCTCAGGCGTCAGCACCGCATACAGGTCGGTGAGCGCGGTGTTGCGCGCCGCCAGGTTGTCCTGCTTGAACTTGTGCATCGCCTCGCGTTGGGCGGCGTGATCCGCCGTGCTCGCGGTCTTGGGGTCGCTCATCTGGGCATGCATCTGCGTGCGCATGTTCGCGTGTGCTTCGGCCTGCTGGGTCACCAGCGCGGCGTACTTGCTCCAGGCGGCTTCCTGTGCCGAAGTGATCTTCAGCTGCGCCTTCGAGTCCGCCAGCCTAGCGCTCACCGTGGCGGGTGCCTCGGGCCCCTGCATCGGGCCCATGCCGGCGTGCATTGCCCCTCCCATGCCCTTGTGACCCTGGCCCATGTCGTGGCCCATGCCCATCATGCCGTGGCCCATCATCCCGCGGCCCATGTCATGGCCTGCTCCCATCATCCCCTGGCCCATGGGATGGTCGGCGCCCATGCCCATCGCGCCTGCGCCCATGCCGCCGTGGGCGAATGCGCTGCCTGCACCGGCGAGCGATGCGGCGATGATCGTGACTGCCAGGATGCTGTTGGAGGTTTTCATGATGCGTGTCCTTCTTCAAGTGAGTGAATCGAGGCCTTCATTGCAACGCGGGCCTGTAAGCCGAGTGTGTCGAGCGAGGGCCCCTTTTGTCGCGGCGTGCGTCACCAGCCCTGCGTTGACATGCTGTGTTACGTTCGAACCCTCCCGGCCTTGCACCGGGCGCGGTGCAATGCGGGGGTGAGAGCCTCAGAGGCCATCCATGGACCGAACCGACCACATCCTGATCGTCGACGACGACGCCGAAATCCGCGCCCTGCTGACGCGTTATCTCGAGAAGAACGGCCTGCGCGCCACTGCGGTGGGCGACGGCCGCGCGATGTGGTTGGCGCTCGAGCGCGCGACGGTCGACCTGATCGTGCTCGACCTCATGCTGCCGGGCGACGACGGGCTGACGCTGTGCCGCACTCTGCGCACCAAATCCGACACGCCGGTGATCATGCTTACCGCGCGCGGCGACGAGACCGACCGCATCGTCGGCCTGGAAATGGGCGCCGACGACTACCTGCCCAAGCCGTTCAGCGCGCGCGAGCTGCTGGCGCGCATCAAGGTCATCCTGCGCCGCACGCGTGCGCTGCCGCCCAACCTGAAACCGCAGGACGAGCAGCGGATGCGATTCGCCGGCTGGGTGCTCGACACCTCGCGCCGCCAGCTCGTCTCGCCCGAGGGCGTGGTCACACCGATCGGCGGCGCGGAGTACAAGTTGCTGTGCGTGTTCCTCGAGCACCCGAATCGCGTGCTCGACCGCGACCAGCTGCTCGACCTGAGCCAGGGCCGTGAAGCCGACCCGCTTGACCGCAGCATCGACGTGCAGGTCAGCCGCCTGCGCCGCCGGCTCGGTGACGACCCGCACAGCCCGCAGCTGATCAAGACCGTGCGCGGTGCCGGCTACGTGCTGGCGGCGCCGGTGGACAAGGGCGGCTGATGAGCCCATTGCCCGCGCAGACCTCGCCGCCTGGGCTGCAAGGCGGGCTGCAGCGCTGGCTGCCGCGCTCGCTGTTCGGCCGGCTGGTGCTCGTGCTGGCCGGCGGCCTGCTCGTTGCCCAACTGCTCAGTGCCGCGATCAACGCCGCCGAGCGCGAACGGCTCGTGGCCGGCAGCTTCGGCATGCAGCCGGCGCAGCGCATCGCCGATGTCGTGAAGCTGTTGGATGCGCTCGGGGACGCCGAGCGGGCGCAGGTGGTGGCGGTGCTGCGGGTGCCGCCGCTGGTGCTGTCGCTGGCCGATGCACCGCGCGTGCGCACCGACGCAGCGGCCGGCTGGCAGGCCGCGATGTTCGCGACGCGTCTGCGCACCGCGCTGGGCGATGAGCGGGAGGTGCGCGTGCAGCCGCGCGAGGGCTTTGCGCCGGTGGCGGGCATGCCCGGCATGGTGGGCGGCGGCGCGTCGCCGCATGGGAGCATGCACGGCGGCGGGCCCGGCATGATGGGTGCCGGCGCGGGAGCCGGGCAGGCGGTGTTGCGAACCGAAGTGCAATTGCGCGACGGCCGCTGGGCCGCGTTCGACACGGCGCTGCCGGCTGCGCCGCAGGCGCTGCCTTGGCGGCTGGTGCTGTCGCTGGGCGTGCTGCTGCTCAGTGTGCTGGCGCTGTCGTATGTCGCCGTGCGCTGGGTCGTGCGTCCGCTGCAGCGCCTGACCGAGGCTGCCGAAAGCCTGGGCCAGGACCTCGACCGCCCCGCCCTGCCGGAAGACGGCCCGCGCGAAGTGCAGCAGGCCTCACGCGCCTTCAACACGATGCAGCACCGGCTGGCCACCTTCATCCACGAGCGCACGCGCATCCTTGCCGCGCTGTCGCACGACCTGAAGACCCCGTTGACACGCATGCGGCTGCGCGCCGAACTGCTCGACGACGACGAACAGCGCGCCCGCTTCGAGGCCGACCTGAAGGAGATGGAAACGATGGTCACGCAAACTCTCGAGTTCATGCGTGGCCTTGGCGGCAACGAGGCGCGCCGGCCGGTGGACGTGATGGCCCTGCTCGAGTCGCTGCAGTCGGACCAGGAGGCGTTTGCTCGTGTGCTGCGCATCGAGGGTCAGCCGGGCGCCCCCTTCGTCGGCGTCGCGTCGCTGCTCAAGCGTGCCCTGGGCAATCTGATCGACAACGCCGTGTTGTACGGCGGGCACGCGACGGTGCGCATCGAGGATTCAGCCGCGCGGCTCGTGCTGCACGTGCTGGACGAGGGGCCGGGCGTTGCTGAGGCCGAACTGGAGCGTGTCTTCGAGCCGTTCTACCGCCTGGAGACTTCGCGCAGCCGTGCCACCGGCGGCACCGGCCTGGGGTTGGGAATCGCACGCAACATCGCGCGCGCCCATGGTGGTGACGTGGTGCTTCGCAACCGCCCCGAGGGTGGGCTGGATGCGGTGATGAGCCTGCCCAGATCCCGGGCGCAACCCTGAGGCGGCGACCGCGGCGAGAGGCATCCTGACCCAGTCGGACGTGGTGGCAGCGCCGTATCGGACGGAAGCGGCGAATGACTGAATGCTGGGAATGTCGGGTTCTCCGCACTGCGGTACCTACGGTTGACAGTTTCTCAGGCCCACACCCAGAATTGCCCGATCAGGTTCAGGAGTGCTGGAATGTTCTTCGCTTTGCACAGTGGCGTTTGGCGTGTGGCCCTGGGGTGCGCCATGTCGCTCTCGTGCCATGCCGCCGATGTGGGTGGTTGGTACGCTGATCAGCAAAAGGCCAGCGAAATGGCGGCAGCGAAGGCCGGCGACGATGCCTGCCCTCAGGTGATCTCGCGCGCTGCAACCGACGCCTCGGCACTCGCCGCCTACCGCGCTGCACTGTGCTACCTGCAAACCGAAACGGCCGACGTGGTGGCTGCCAAGGCCTGGCTCGCCCGCTCGGCCGAGGCCGGCTTCATGCCCGCGCACCGCGTGCTGCGCTCGTTGCTGATCGCCGAGGCCGGTGCGCACAGCGCCACGCCGCATTGCCATGCGCTTGGCGAGGGCCAACAAATCTGCCACGGCGGCGCAGCGCGCCTGCCGGTCGCCGCGGCCGCGACGAATTGAGGTTTGCGACTTGCTTTCTTTCCCCCACGACACTTTCCCCACAACAACGAGGAGACGACGATGATGAGATTCAAGCAGTGCGCTGCATTGGTGATTGCCAGCCTGGTCGGCGGTGCCGCATTGGCCCAGGACTGTTCCGACAAGAATTGGAAGGCCTGCAAGGGCAAACCCTGGGTGATCGGCAACTCGATGGACACACCATTGGGCGACAAGTGGTGGCCGAACAAGCTGTGGGGCGCGGGCGACGAAGCCGGCTCGACCAATTGGTACAAGAAACCCGAGGTCGTGCAACGCGCGCTTTCCGAGGCCAAGACCGGAAAGGTCTATCGGCTCGGCCGGCCCTACACCAGCACCATGCCGACCTTCGGCGACCGCAAGTTCGTGCTGCGCATTCCCGGCGGCCCCACCGGCGGCCCCTTCGGCGCCAACGTGCTGGTCTACAACGATGAATTCCTGGCCACCGAGATCGGTCAAGTCGGCACGCAGTTCGACGGGCTGGCACACATCGGCGTCGCCGTCGGTAGCACGGCCGACAAGGCCGAGATGCGCTTCTACAACGGCTTCACGCAGGCCGAGATGGACGGCTCCACCGGGCTGAAGAAGCTGGGCATCGAGAAACTGCATCCGATCAACGCGCGCGGCATCCTGATCGACGTCGCCGGGCTGAAGGGCGTCGAAGACCACGTCGCGGCCCGGGTTTTCCTGCGCGATGCGAATCGCATCCGCGCAGGAGTAGATCATCCGGATATCGGCACCCTGCGCCTTGGCCTTCAAGAGCGACGTCCCGTTCGACGCCGGCACGCGCATCGTGTCGGCGTAGGTGCACAGGATGAGGCCCGGGCGCGCGGCCAGCGCAATCGCGTTGTCGATGCGTCCGATCGGCAGCAC
>JANNKS010000135.1:0-5793 GCA_031396425.1 Rhizobacter sp.
TACCGACCGATCAGTGAAACGCAAGGCACGCTGGATTTCGCAAAGGGCTTGTGGGACACCGACGAACCCGACCTGTGGCACAAAGACCTGACCGGGCGCATCGTGCACTGGATCGAGGTCGGTCAACCCGAGGACAAACGCCTGATGCGCGCCTGCGGCCGCGCCGAACGTGTCACCGTGCTGAGCTACACCCAGAGCACGCCGATCTGGTGGAGCGGCATCGTCAACAAGGTGTCGCGGGCCTCGAACCTGGAAGTCTGGCAGGTGCGGCCCGAGCAAAGCCAGGCCCTCGCAGCGCTGGCGCAGCGCAGCATGCAGTTGCAGCTCAGCGTTCAGGATGGTGCCGCATGGGTCAGCGCAACCCAAGGCGCGGTGGAGATCATGCCGGTTCGCCTTCACCCGGCGTGAGCATGCGCGGACCCGTGCACCATTCTCGACTGCCGCATCCACCATGCCCTTGCTTGAATTCACGCGGCTGCGGCGCTTGCTGTGGGTCGCGCTGTCCGCGTTCGCGCCTCTGATCATGGCCACTTCATCCCCCGCCGACCAAGACCTCACCCGCATCGACAGCCCGGACCCGCACCGCTGGCTCGAAGACGTTCAGGGTGACGCCGCCCTCTCCTGGGTGCGCGCGCGCAACGCCAAGACCCAGGAACTGTTGCAGGCACGGCCCGATTTCGAGCCGACCCGTCGGCAGCTGCTCGCCATCCTCGACTCAAAAGACCGGGTACCGGCAGTGGTACGCCGCGGCGACTGGCTCTACAACTTCTGGCAGGACGGCGAGCATGAACGTGGCCTGTGGCGGCGCACTTCGATGGCCGAATTCCGCAAGCCAGCGCCTGCCTGGGAAACAGTTCTCGACCTGGACGCGCTTGCCGCCGCCGAAGCCGAAAACTGGGTCTGGGGGGGTGCCAACTGCCTCGGGCCGGAGCACCGCCTGTGCCTGATTTCACTGTCGCGCGGCGGCGCCGATGCGAAGGTGGTGCGCGAATTCGACGCGGTCAGGAAAGCCTTCGTCGTGGAAGGCTTCCACTTGGCTGAGGCCAAGTCGACGCTGGCCTGGATCGATGCCAATCACCTCTACGTGGGCACCGATACCGGGCCCGGCTCACTGACCGATTCGGGCTACCCTCGCGTCATCAAGCGATGGACCCGCGGCACATCCATCGCCGCAGCGCCCACAGTGTTCGAAGGCGAAGCGAAAGACGTGGCAGTGAGCGTTTCCGTGGACCACACTCCCGGCTTCGAGCGCATCGTATTTGCACGCGCCGTCGATTTCTACAACGAACAGCGCGTCATCGCCGGTCCGAAGGGCAACGCGCCCTTCGACGTACCCAGCGATGCGTCGTGGTTCTTCTGGCACAGCGCCGGCGGAGCCGCTGACACCTTGCTGCTCGAATTGCGCAGCGATCTGGTCGCTGCGGGTACGACCTATCCGCGCGGTTCACTGCTGGCGAGCCACGCAGCGGACTACCTGGCTGGGAAACGTGAGTTTCAGGTGATGTTCACGCCCACCGCCACCCGCTCGCTGGCGGGGTTCACCACCACGCGCAGCCACGTCATCGTCAATGTGCTTGACAACGTTGCGAGCCGCCTCGAAGAGTGGCGCCTCAGCCCGTCCGAGCCAGCCGGGCCCTTGGTGTTCACCCGCCGTGACGTCGCCGCACCGTTCCCCGGCACCCTGTCAGCGAGCGCCTTGCACGACCCGCTCTTGCGCGACGATGCCTTCGCCGAGCAGTACCTGCTGAGCTACACCGATTTCCTCACGCCGGATTCGCTTTCGCTGGCGCACAGCGGCAGCGACAGGCGCGAACTGCTCAAGGCGCGACCGGCATTCTTTGACTCGACCGGCATGCGCGCTGAACAGTTTTTCGCCCTCAGCAAGGATGGCACACGCGTGCCCTACTTCGTCGTCTGGCCTCAGGGCGTCAGCCTCACCGTGCCGGCCGACGCCGGCAACCCGACGCTGCTGTACGGGTATGGTGGTTTCGAAGTGTCGATGCAACCCTGGTACTCGGCCGCCTTCGGTTCGGCCTGGTTCTCTCGTGGCGGCGTGCTCGCGGTGGCCAACATCCGCGGCGGCGGCGAGTACGGCCCGGCGTGGCACCAAGCCGCGCTGAAGGCCGACAAACAGCGCAGCTACGACGACTTTCTGGCGGTGGCAGAAGACCTGATTGCGCGCAAGATCACGAGCCCGAAGCACCTGGGTATCGAAGGCGGCAGCAACGGCGGTTTGCTGGTCGGCGCGGCGGTGACGCAGCGCCCCGAACTGTTCAACGCCGTCGTCTGCCAGGTGCCGTTGCTCGACATGCGGCGCTTCCACCAGCTGTTGGCGGGTGCGTCATGGATGGCCGAATTCGGCGACCCGGACGACCCGGCGCAATGGGCCTACATCTCACGCTACAGCCCGTACCACAACATCAGGCCCGACGCGAAATACCCGCGCATCCTGTTCACGACGTCGACACGCGACGACCGGGTGCACCCAGGCCATGCGCGCAAGATGGCGGCGCGCCTGTTTGAGCAGGGGCACGATTTGCTCTACTACGAGAACATCGAAGGCGGGCATGGCGGCGCGGCCGACAACAAACAACGCGCGTTCGTGCAGGCGCTGGAGTTCACCTATTTGTGGCAGCAACTGGCACGGCCCTGAACGGTCGTCGACCCGCCCGGCGCCGGGCGCGGCTGCCTACAGCCGGCTCAAGTGCGCCCAGGCCATGCCACGGGTGCGCTTCTTCGTCGCGGGGTCTTGCGGCGTGCAGCGGAACGCAGAAGAAAACAACGCGTCGAACTTCGTCGCTGTGACACTGTCGATGGTATCGGTCACTTGCGCCGGCAGGCCCAGGCTTTCGACCTTGCAGCGCAACGGTATTCCAGTACAGCGCCAGACCCGGGTGCGCGTTTCTTGTGGCAGCGGAAAGGTCTTGCGGCCCGTGACATCGACATGGGCCACGAGGCTCGCACGCCGCCACAGTTCGCAGCTGACCCAACCGGCACGAACCATGTGCAGCCGTTGGTGGCCAGCCACGCGCCCGCGGATGCGAAGCGCATGGGCCAGCGCAGCGAAGAACAAGGCCGCCAACGCGATCGTCATGGGTGCAAATGGAAAGTGACGGGCGAAACCGGCGCGATCAGGCGCGCGTCCGATGGAGCCGGCTCACCGAAGTTCGACGATCAGCGCCGCTGTGCCACGTCGATGCTCTTGGGCAGGCCATCCTTGCCCAGGCTGTACGGCACGATGTCGCCCAGGCCACTGTCGACCTTTTCACCCACGACGCGCTGGGCGGTGACGTTGCGGCCTGACTTGTCGGCCCAGAAGCGATAGTGCGGCAGGTCGCCCAGGCCGCTGTCGAGCTTCTGGCCTGCGACCGGAGATCTTGCAGCGGGTGTATCGCCGGCCAATGCAGGCGTCAGGTTCAGCGCAGCGCAGACGGCGCCTGCCAGTATGACCAGTTGAGTTGTTTTCATGATGATGATGTCCTCCAGGAATGCGAAACAGAGTCTGTGGTACTTGCCTTGACCGAGGTGCCCGGCAGCGCAGCGGGGCTGCGCCTTGGCTCCTGCGGTTTCATGTTCGCAGCGTCTGTCGAGGATCGGTTGGGACTAAATCACACAGGCCGGCAGTGAAACGTCGAGAAGTCACCACGCCGGTATTTCTGCGCTTCCAAAAGTCCTCTGCAGACGGCCAAAGTCGCGCGCAGACGTCACCGTTGTTGACAGACAGGTGGCGGCGATCGCCGACCCGGTCAGCCCGCCAGAGCGCGCCAGGCTGCGACAAACCGCGTCGAGTTCTGTCGCAGCGACGCGATCGCCAGACCCGGCTGAAACAGTGCCGAACCGATGCCGAAACCATCCGCACCAGCAGCGCGAAAAACAGCCATGTTGGTGGGCGTGATGCCGCCCACCGGCAAGAGAACCGTGCTCGTGTCGAGCACGGCGCGCATCGCTTTCAGCGCCGCCGGGGAGACCAGTTCGGCCGGGAACAGCTTGAGTGCGCTGGCCCCCGCATCGAGCGCATCGAACGCCTCGGTAGGCGTGGCCACGCCGGGAATGCACACCATGCCCAGGCGCCGCGCCTCGTGCACCACGCTGGCATTGAAGTTCGGGGCCACGATCATCTGCCCGCCCGCAGCATGCACCTCGCGCACAGCGGCGGCACTGAGCACCGTACCCGCGCCGACCAGTGTGTCCGGAAAGGCCTGAACCAATGCAACAATGCTGGCCAGCGGTCGGGGTGAGTTGAGCGGAACCTCCAACAGGCGCCAGCCGGCTTGCACCAGCACAGCACCCACCGGCTGGGCCTCGTCGGGAACCAGTCCACGCAGAATGGCCACCAGCGGCAAGGCGCGAATCGCGCCGGCAAATTTCTCGGCGCTGTCCGAGCCGGTCAAGCGGCAACCTCTCCCTGCAGCGCCTGCGCGAGGGTCCACAAGCCGCGCCAGCAGGCCTGGGCACCGACTTGCTGGACTGTCACGCCTTGTTGGGACAATGCGCGCTCATAGCGCAGCGTCAGCGCATCGCTGCCGATCACGACGACCTGCCCTCCGCCGTCCAGACCATGCGTCATCTGGGAACGCAGCTCGTCGCCGATCACCAGGCCCGAGAGGTAGCTGGGAAGTGCAGCCTGACGCACGCGGTCGAACAGCGACAGGCTGCGAACACTGAAGGCGGTTTGCATCAGGCTGCGGCTGGACAGCGCCACCGAGACGCCCTGATCGAACGCCGGGCCGTCGAACTCGCCGTCATCCGCCGGCATCGACCGCGCCAGGATGGACTGATGGCGAAGCAAAGCGTAGAACTCGCCCGTCATCACGGTGGCAAAACTCTGAATCCGACCGGACCGCACCAGTACCCATTTGCTGTGGGTACCCGGCAACACGTGCAGGCCGTCCTGGCGGCCCATCAACTGCAGCGCGCCGAACACCTGGGTTTCTTCACCGCGCATCACGTCGGGAATGCCCGCATGCTTGCACGTCATGCCAGGCAGGATTGCAATGGGGCGCCCCGCGACCCAGGTGAGGTGGCTGCGCAGGTCTTCGAAACGAGCCGGGCAGGGGCAATAGGGCGTTTCGATCCATCCCTGCTTGCTGCCAGCCATGCCGCTGATCAGACACAGCACGTCGGGGCCCTGCATCCAGTCGCCGAAATGGTCGTCGAACACCTTGTCAAACCGGCCGGGCTCGACGCTCAGCACGCCACGCGAAAAACTGCGCTCCTCGATCACGGCCCCCTGCACATCAAGGCGCGCGCCACGCAGCGACGAGCTGCCCCAATCGATCGCCACCAAGTGCTTCATGGTCCGTGTTTATACGCGAGCCAGGCGCCGCGCCTGAGCACGGCAGCAAAAAGATGTGAAGTCTGTCACCCGCCGAGTCGTTGCGCTCAGCGATCGACGCCGCCGCGGCGGCGGCGGCGCGCAGCCGTCAATGGTTGTCCCTGGGCACGGCGGAACCTCGGCAGCCGACCAGGAAGTCCAGATCGACGCCTTCGTCGGCCTGCAGAACATGGTCGACATAGAGCCGCCAGTAGCCGCTTGCCATCGCCGGGGCGGCGGCCCTCCAGGCCGCGAGCCGTCGGGCGAGTTCCACGTCGCTGATGTGCAGGTGCAAGCGGCGTTGCGGCACGTCGAGCTCGATCAGGTCGCCGTTTTGCACCACTGCCAGCGGTCCGCCGGCAGCAGCCTCTGGCGCACTGTGCAGCACCACGGTGCCATAGGCCGTACCGCTCATGCGCGCGTCACTGATGCGCACCATGTCGGTGATGCCCTTGCGAAGCACCTTGGGCGGCAGCGGC
>JANNKS010000140.1:0-3083 GCA_031396425.1 Rhizobacter sp.
TTAGCAAGTAGTCTGTCCGGTTTGTGGAAGAGCCAATGCAAGCTCCCATGAGCCGGGCCCGCTACCAGCAGGAGAACCGGAAGATGAGATTCGAAGAGGCATATCAGGGATGGACGGGCGGACACTTGACGCAGGGCGAGGCGGCGCTGTTGCTGGGGCAATGCGAGCGCAGTTTTCGCCGCCACGTGGAGCGCTACCAGGCCGACGGGCTGGAGGGCCTGCTTGACAAGCGGCTGAGCCAGATCTCCAAACGCCGGGCCAGCACGGCTGAAGTGGACCGGGTGGTGCAGACCTACCGCAGCGGCTTTGCGGGCTGGAACGTGGCGCACTTTCACAGCAAGTACCGCACCGAGTTCAAGGGCGCACGCAGCTACAGCTGGGTCAAGACGGTTCTGCAAGGGGCGGGGCTGGCCCGGCGAGCCAAGAGCCGCGGCAAGCACCGCATCAAACGCGAACGCGCGCCGCTGCCCGGGATGATGGTGCATCAGGACGCCAGCACCCACCGCTGGGTACCCGCCGAGGTGTGGGACCTGGTGGTCACGATGGACGACGCCACCGGCGAGCACACCAGCATGTTCTTCTGCGACCAGGAAGGCACGGCATCGAGCTTTCACGGCCTGGGCCAGACGATTGCGCAGTACGGCCTGTTCGCCAGCCTGTACAGCGACCGGGGCAGCCACTACTTCCTGACCCCGCAGGCCGGCGGCAAGGTCGACAAGCTGCAGCTCACCGAAGTCGGCCGCGCGCTCAAGCAACTTGGCATCGAGCACATTGCAGCGTACTCGCCCGAGGCGCGCGGGCGCAGCGAACGGGCGTTCCAGACGCACCAGGGGCGACTGCCCCAGGAGCTGGCGCGCGCCGGTATCACCGACATGGCCAGCGCCAACCGCTATCTCGAGCAGGTCTACCGCACCGGCCACAACCGCGAGTTCGGCGTGCCCAGCACATTGCAGGGCACGGCGTACGTGCCGTTTCTCAGCGGCAGCCTGCCCGACATTCTGTGCGAGCAGCACGAGCGCACGGTGGGCAACGACAACTGCGTCAGCTTCGAGGGCCTGAGCCTGCAGCTGCCTGCCGACGCGATGCGCCACCACTATGTTCGCACCCGGGTGCGGGTGCACCGCTATGTGGATGCGACGTTGGCGGTGTTTCACGGGCCGCGCAAGCTTGCCGCGTACGACCGCAACGGCAGATCAACGGCGCCACACAAGGAGGTGCTCAGGTCGGCCGCTTGAGGGCCGAGACGAAACACGCGAGCGGGCCGCAAAGTCGCTTCGGGCTACGCCCTACGCGCCTTTGCGGCCCGCTCGATCAGATCAACAAGAAGCGGACAATCTACTTGCTACCAAACCGGACAGTTCTATTTGCTGCCGACAGCGTCAAGGGGAAGCAGATTCATCTCAATTGATGAGAGCTGCGCTGCTGTGGCTGCTACGAGCGGCCAGTGCTTTCGCGCCCGGCGCTGCCCGGACCCACCTTCCAGCACAATCCCTGTTCCCATCGCGCGCCCTTCGCCCGCAGGAGCAGAAACTTGAAAGTCACCATCATCGGCACCGGCTACGTCGGCCTGGTCACCGGCGCGTGCCTGGCGGAAATGGGCAACCACGTGATGTGCGTGGACACCGACGCCGAAAAGATCCGCATCCTTGAAGCGGGCGGCATGCCCATCCACGAACCCGGCCTGCTGGAGATGGTGCAACGCAACCGCACCGCACACCGCCTGCAGTTCACCACCGACGTGGAAGCCGCGGTGAATCACGGCACGCTGCAGTTCATCGGTGTGGGCACTCCGCCGGAAGAAGACGGCTCGGCCGACCTGCAATACGTGCTGGCCGCGGCGCGCAACGTGGGCCGCCACATGACCGACTACAAGGTCATCATCGACAAGAGCACCGTGCCCGTGGGCACCGGCGAACGCGTGCACGCCGCCGTCACCGACGAACTGGCCAAGCGAAATCTGACCGTGCCTTTCGCCGTGGTCTCGAACCCAGAGTTCCTGAAAGAAGGCGCGGCACTCGAAGACTTCATGCGGCCCGACCGCATCATCGTCGGTGCCGACGACCGGCGCGCGGTGCTGCTGATGAGCGCGCTGTACTCCACTTTCACGCGAAATCACGACCGCGTGATGGTGATGGACATCAAGAGCGCCGAGTTCACCAAGTACGCTGCGAACGCCATGCTGGCCACCCGCATCAGCTTCATGAACGAGCTGGCGCTGCTGGCCGACAAGCTGGGCGTGGACATCGAACTGGTGCGCAAAGGCATCGGCAGCGACCCGCGCATCGGCTACGACTTCCTGTACGCGGGGGCCGGCTATGGCGGATCGTGTTTTCCGAAGGACGTCAAAGCACTCATCAAGACCGCGCACAACGCGAGCATCGAGCTCAAAGTGCTCAAGGCCGTCGAGGCCGCCAACGAGCGCCAGAAACACGTGCTGGTCGACAAGGTGGTGGCGCGCTTCGGTGACAACCTGGCTGGACGCCAGTTCGGCCTGTGGGGCCTGGCGTTCAAGCCCAACACCGACGACATGCGCGAAGCGCCCAGCCGCGTGGTCATTGCCGAGCTGCTGCGCCGGGGTGCGACCGTGAAGGCCTACGATCCGAAGGCGATGGCGGCGGCACGAAGCGTGCTGCCCGTTGGCAATGAACTGCGCCTGATGGACAGCCAACAGGAAGTGTTGGCGGGCTCGGACGCGCTGGTCATCGTCACCGACTGGAAAGAGTTCAAGAACCCTGACTTCGACACCATCAAGGCCATGCTCAAACAACCCGTCGTGATCGACGGGCGCAACCTGTACGAGCCGGCGCTGATGCAGTCGATGGGGTTTGAGTACATCGGCATCGGGCGCGCGGGAACGATGGCCCTCACCGATCAAGGTGGATCCCGGCGTTAGCCGGGATAACCATCTTGCCCGTCATCCCGGCGAACGCCCGGATCCACCACATCCGGGGGAATCAACCCGATCCCTACCCCGCACGCCTGGCCATTCGAGCCATGCTCCGCCCCCGAGCACCCAGGGCCAGCAACCCCAAGCCGGCAAACAGCAGCGCCACAGTCTGCGGCTCAGGCACGGCGTTGGTGAT
>JANNKS010000164.1:0-4414 GCA_031396425.1 Rhizobacter sp.
CGTGCGTCAGCAGGCCGCGGTAGGGCGCGTGGCCTTCCAACGCACAGGCGATCAGCAGCGAGGAATGGAACCAGCCGCGGTGCTGGTCGTGGCCTTCGAGGTAGAGGTCGGCTTCGGGCCCTTCTTCGCTCGTCACGCCCGGGTGGCTGCCTCGTAGCACATGGAAGAAGGTCGAGCCCGAGTCGAACCAGACTTCCAGGATGTCGCTGCTCTTGGTGTAGTGCGCGGCGTCGCTCGCGCCGAGCACCGCCTCGGCGCTCATGCGGCTCCAGGCCTCGATGCCGCCCTGCTCGACGATCGACGCCGCCTGGTCGAGGATCGCCAGCGTGCGCGGGTGCAGCTCGCCCGACTCCTTGTGCAGGAAGAACGGCAGCGGCACGCCCCAGCTGCGCTGGCGACTGATGCACCAGTCGGGCCGGTTCGCGATCATGTCGCGCAGGCGGGCGCGGCCGTTCTCGGGGTAGAAGCCGGTTGCATCGATGGCTTCGAGTGCGATCTGGCGCAGCGTCTTTTTCGCCTTGTCCTTCGTGAATACACCCTCGCCCTCGTCCATGCGGATGAACCACTGCGCCGCGGCGCGGTAGATCACGGGTGACTTGTGGCGCCAGCAATGCGGGTAGCTGTGCGTGATCGTCTCGGTGGCAAAGAGCCTGCCCGCGCTTCGCAGCGCGTCGATGATCACCGGCACCGCTTTCCAGATGTTCTGGCCGCCGAACAGTGGAAAGTCGGCCGCGTAGGACCCATGGCCCTGCACCGGGTTCAGGATGTCGTCGGTCTTCAGGCCGTGCGCAACGCAGGAGTTGAAGTCGTCGACACCGTAGGCGGGCGAGGAGTGCACGATGCCGGTGCCGTCGTCGGCGGTCGCGTAGTCGGCCAGGTAGACCGGGCTGAGCCGGTCGTAGCCCGGGTCGACATGGGCGAACGGATGGCGGAAGTTCAGGCCGTCGAGCTTTTCGCCCAGCGCGGTGGCGACAACGCTTCCCTGCAGCCCATACCGCGCCAGGCATTTTTCGACCAGGCTCGCCGCCAGCACCAGCAGGCCGCGCTCGGTGTCGACCAGCGCGTACTCGAGGGCCGGGTTCAGGTTCAGCGCCTGATTGGCGGGGATCGTCCAGGCGGTGGTGGTCCAGATCACGATCAACGCGTCTTTGGTCAGCCGCGGCAGGCCGAAGGCGGCGGCCAATCGCTCGGGCTCGGCGCACAGGAAACCCACGTCCAGCGTCTGGCTCTTCTTGTCGGCGTATTCAATCTCGAATTCGGCCAGCGATGAGCCGCAGTCGAAACACCAGTAGACGGGCTTGAGGCCACGGTAGACGAAACCGCGCTCGACGACGCGCTTGAAGGCGCGGATCTCACCCGCCTCGTTGGCGAAGTCCATCGTGCGGTACGGGTGGCCCCAGTCGCCCAGCACGCCCAGGCGCTTGAAGTCGGCCATCTGCTGGCCGATCTGCTCGGTCGCGAATGCGCGGCTTTTCGCCTGCATGTCGTCGCGGCTCAGTTTGCGGCCGTGTTTCTTCTCGATCGCGTTTTCGATCGGCAGGCCGTGGCAGTCCCAGCCGGGCACATAATGGGCGTCGTAGCCGGCCAGCTGGCGCGCCTTGACGATCATGTCCTTGAGCACTTTGTTGACGGCGTGCCCCATGTGGATCTGGCCGTTCGCATACGGTGGGCCGTCGTGCAGCACGAACAACGGAGCGCCGTGGCGCGCGTCGCGCAACTGTTGGTAGACGCCTTGTTCGTCCCAGGCCTTCGCCCAGCCGGGCTCGCGCTTGGGCAGGTCGCCGCGCATCGGGAACGGCGTGTCGGGCAGATTCAGCGTCGAGCGGTAGTCGGTGCCGGTGGGGCTGGCATCCGGGGCAGTGGGGGTCGGCGGGCTGGCCATGGCGATCCTTGGCAGGGGAGTGTCATCCCGGCACAAGCCGGGATCCATCGGTGGGAACAAATGCGATCGACGCTGTGGCCCCCGGCTTGCGCCGGGGTGACGCGACTGCGTTCAACGGCGCGTCAAATTCGGTCGCGCGTGGTCTGGCGGCCGGTCTTGACGTAAGTGGCGGCATGCGCCGCCAGAAAGGCCCGAGCGTCGTCGGCGTCCTGGCGTATCGCTGCCGTCAGCGCGGCCAGCCCCTCGTAGCGGGCTTCGTCGCGAAGTTTGTGCAGCAGTTCCACCCGCACGAGTTTACCGTAGCCCCCTTCCACGCCGAGGTGGGCTGGCCACTCCAGACAGTGCACCTCGAGCACGACGCGGCCCGAGTCGTCCACCGTCGGACGCTGGCCCAGGCTGGCCACGCCGTCGAGCGGCGTCTCGCCCAGGCCGAAGGTGCGCACCGCATAGATGCCCAGGGCAGCGGGCTTGGGGTGGGAAAAGCGCAGGTTCAGGGTACGAAAGCCGTCGCCGCGCCCCGGCTGGCTGGCGCCCAGTTCGCGCCCGAGCTTGCGTCCGTGCACGACGTGGCCGCTGACGCTGTACGGGCGCCCCAGCAGTGCGGCGGCGCGCATCATGTCGCCGGCCCTCAGTGCCTCGCGCACTGCGGAACTCGAAACGCGCACGCCGCGCACCTCGTAGCTGTTCATGCGCGCGACGTCGAAGCCGCGCGCCAGGCCGGCGGCGTCGAGCATCGTGTAGTCGCCCGAACGTTTCACGCCAAAGCGAAAGTCGTCTCCGACCAGCACATATTTCGCGCCCAGCCCGCGGCACAGCACGTCGGCGATGAAGGTCTGCGGCTGCTGCGCCGCGAATCGCGCGTCGAAGCGCAGCACCACGGTCTGGGCTATGCCGCAGCGTTCCAGCTCGCCGAGCTTGTCGCGCAGCGTGGCGATGCGAGCTGGCGCCAGTTCCGGTTTGCCGGCAGCGGCAGCGAAATAGTCGCGCGGATGCGGCTCGAACGTCAGCACGCACGACGGCAGCGAGCGGTGCTGGGCTTCCGAGCGCAACAGCGCCAGCATGGCCTGGTGGCCACGGTGCACGCCGTCGAAGTTGCCGATCGTGAGGGCGCAGGCGGGGGCGATGCCGGGGTGATTCGTGCCTCGAAATACGCGCATGCACGCCATTATCGGGGGCGCGTCATGCCGCGCGAGGCACCTCGCCGCAGCATCGCAGCCAGACTGGGACGATCGGCGAGATCAGCGCGTTCCGCCGGGTGGCTGCTCGGGCAGCCAGCACCACTGGCCGGGGGCCAGGCCGGGTGGCAGCTGCCATGCGCCGAACGCACTGCGGTGCAAGGCCTCGACCCGGTTGCCCACCGCCGCGATCATGCGCTTGACCTGGTGATACTTGCCTTCCAGCAGCGTCAGGCGAAGCTGCATTGCCCCGGTCATCTCGCACGCCGCCGCACGCACCGGCTTGTCTTCGTCGAGCAGCTTCACGCCGGTGCACAGCTGAGCGCACTGCGCTGCGTCGACCGGGTGTTTGCAGGTGAGTTCGTACACCTTCGCCGCATGGTGCTTGGGCGAGGTCAGGCGGTGGATCAGCTGGCCGTCGTCGGTGAACAGCAGCAGGCCGGTCGTGTCTTCATCGAGCCGGCCGACCGCCTGCACATCGCGCAGCCGCAGCGGGCCGGGCAAGAGGCTGTAGACGCTGGGGTGGTGGCGTGGCTTTTGCGAACACTCGTAGCCCGCGGGCTTGTTCATCAGCACCAGTGCGCGCGCTCGATAAGGCCACTCGACACCACGCACGCTGATCACCAGGCCAGCCGGTTCGAAGGTTTCGCCCGGATCGGTGCACGCCCGCCCCGCGATGCGAACCAGCCCGGCGGCGATCAGGCTGTCGCACTCGCGCCGGGTGCCGAAGCCTTGCGTGAACAGGATCTGGGCGAGCTGCATCAGCGCTGCAGGTGTGAATGCATGTCTTGTTGGAGCCGCACCGCGATGGGCACGGCGCCGGGTTCAATGGTGCAGCTCCAGCAAGACAACGTGGTTGGCCCCCGTGGGCCAGGTGCGGCCGACGATGCGCTCGCCATTGAATTCGCCCACCACGGTGCGCGGCGCCGCGTCGGCAAAGCGGGTGCGTGCCACCGACACGCCGGCCACGCCGCTGTTGATGCCGGCCGGCGGGCTTTTGCCGTCGAGAGAAATGTCGTCGCGCGGCACGCCGAAGTAGCCGCGCGGCCGCGTCAGCGTGACCAGCGCGGCGGCGTCGCGGTCGGCATCGGCGACGCGCTCGGCGCGCAAGTGAACCCAGTTCGACGAGCGTGCGAACGCCGAGCGGTAGATGTGCGTGGTGGCGAAACCGGGTGCGCTGATCACGAACTCGAGCGCGGCCTTGCTGTTCGTCTGAAGCGGCCCCCACAGGCCCGTGGTGTCCACCGTCTGGCGGTGCAGCGCAGTACCCAGGCGTTCCCCGCTGGCAGCGTCGGTGGCGTAGACCTCCACCGTGGCGCCAGCCAGGGGCAGGTTGTTGACGAAGTTGCCGGTGCCG
>JANNKS010000166.1:0-8702 GCA_031396425.1 Rhizobacter sp.
TGCTCGACCGCTACCGCAAGAAAGGCGTCGGCGACGCGCTGGCTCAGCGCGAACCGCTGTTCGGCTTCAGCGACGTGCAGATGTTCAACCTCGTCCAGGACTACCGCGACAAGGCCGACGCCGAAAAGTACGTACCCCCCAATCCGACCGTCAACAGGTGACCACCCGCCATCATGACCGCCCTGACCACTTGGAAGTTCGTCCCGCACGCGAGCCTGCTCGCGGCGACGTTCAGCTTCTCTTTGCTGGCTGCTTGTTCTGCCATCGACCTTTCTCCCGCTGCGGCCGACGCAGCGGCCACCGTCCCCGCCGAGGTGCTCGCAGTACAGCGCTCTGGCCCGGCGAGTCCGGCCGACCCTGACTCGGGCTACGTGATCGGGCCCGAAGACGGGCTGGACATTTCGGTGTGGAAAGACGACTCGCTCAAGGCCACCACCCTGGTGCGGCCCGACGGCGGCATTTCGTTTCCGCTCGTGGGCGAAGTCATGGCCGCCGGAAAGACCGCTTCGCAGCTGCGCAGCGAACTCACGAAGCGGCTGGAGAAATTCATTCCCGAGCCGTTCGTCAACGTGTCGGTGGTGCGCGTGGCAAGCTACCGCTTCTACGTGATCGGCCGCGTCAACAAGCCGGGTGAACTGGTGGTCGGGCGCAATGTCGACGTGCTGCAAGCCCTCAGCCTGGCCGGCGGCATGACGCCGTTCGCCGAGGAAGACGGCATTCGCATCATCCGCAAGGTCGAAGGCAAGAACGTCTCCATTCCGTTTGACTACTCGCGCGTTCGCAAGAGTGGCGATCTGTCCCAGAACATCACGCTGCGAAGCGGAGACGTGCTGCTGGTGCCATGAGGCATCCTTTGCGGACCGCAGGCACCGCGAACCGCGCGGTGCGCGTTGCGGGAATCTGTCTTGTCTTGCCGCTCGGCGCGGATGCGCAGTCGTGGACGCTGCAGCGCAGCGTGGAGGCCAGCCTTGAATCGAACGATAACTACGCCCTGTCGGTCACACCGGGGAAACGCGTGAACACGCTGTCCTTGTCGGGTGCCTTCGGCGCTGGGCGCCAGACCGAAAGTTCGGCCACGCGTGTCGATCTGGGCATCACGGGTGTGAAGGCGAGCGGCGTTGAAGGTCAGGACCGGGTCGATGGCCGCCTGAATCTCGGCCAGACATTTACCGCGCCGCTGGACAGTTTCAGCCTGGGCCTGAACGCGGCGCAGGACGAAACCTTCAACACCACGCGCACCACCAGCGACATCTCGCTGGGTCGTGGGCGGCGCCGCAGCGGAGCAGCGTCAGCGGGCTGGTCGCATTCGTTCACCGAGCGTTTCAACGCCAGCCTGCAGGGCTCGGCCTCGCGCACCACCTATGCGCAGGAACTGCTGGACGCCAGCAACTTCCAAAACGCCGGCCTGAGCGGCAGCCTGCAGTACCGCCTCAGCGAAACCGACAGCCTGAGCCTGCAACTCGGCGCCAGCCGTTTCCGCACCTTGAACGACACGACGCGCTCCAGCACGGTGGATGCCAGCGTGGGCTGGTCGCGTGCCTTGTCCGAGTTGGGCAGCGCTTCGTTCAGCATCGGCCGCTCGGGCACGGACAGCACCTCACTTCAACCCGTGCTCGCCTGTCCGCTGCAGTTCAGCCTGTGCGCCGCCGGCCTGGTGCCTTTCATCGTGGTGCAGCGCAGTGGCGACACGCGTCGCTCCAGCTTGCAGTTCAGTGCCTCGTACCGCCAGCGCCTCGACGAGGTGAGTGATTTGTCGTTCAGCGCTTCGCGCCAGCAGTCGCCCAGCGGCGTGGGCGTGGTGGTGCGCAACGAATCGGTCAGTGCCTCGTTGAGCCAGGCCTTCACGCCCGAGATGAGCGGCTCCTTGGGCTACAGCGAAGGGCGCACCGTGTTCGAGGGGGTCGACGCCGGGCCGAAGCCGCGCACCCAGAACCTGAATGCGAGCCTGTCCAGGGCGCTCGCGCCGCAATTGAGTCTGAGCGGGGGCTACAGGCTCAGCCGATCTTCGGAGGCGCGCTCAGGCAGCACGGCCAAGGCCAACATCGTCAATGCCGTGCTGAAGTACGAATGGCCGCGCATCGAGTTGGGCCGCTGAAGCGGCTGCACCGAGTGCCCTTGCTCCAACCCACGCCAGACCATGTCGACCACCCTGCCCGCCACCGCGCAAGATTTCTACCCCGTCGCCCAGACCTCCGACGAAGGCGGCAAATCACTGCGCGAATACGCCGGTGCATTGCGCCGCGGCCGGGTCGCGATGCTGCTGACGTTTCTGGCCATTCTTGCAGTTGCGACGGCGGTGGCCATGTTGCTGCCACCGGTGTACCGCTCCACCGCCACCATCCTGATCAAGGAACAGGAAATTCCCCAGGAATTCGTGCGTTCCACGGTCACCAGCTTCGCCGATGAGCGTATTCAGGTCATCAGCCAGCAGGTGATGACCCGCGCCACGCTGCTGGCGATGGTCGACAGGTACAACCTGTACGGCGATGCGCGCAAGCGCGACACGAGTGAAGAAATTCTCGACCGGATGCGGCGCGACATCAAGCTCACGCCGATCAGCGCCGACGTGACCGACCGGCGCAGCGGCTCGCCCGTCAAGTCGACGATTGCGTTCTCGCTGTCGTA
Organism: Rhizobacter sp.; assembly: GCA_031396425.1. GTDB lineage: Bacteria > Pseudomonadota > Gammaproteobacteria > Burkholderiales > Burkholderiaceae_C > JAEMQF01. The sequence continues at coordinate 2,626 of JANNKS010000166.1, forward strand.
CGACAGCGAAGTGGCGGCCAACGCGCAGAAGATCGCCAACGAGCTGACCACGCTGTTCCTGAACGAAAACGTCAAGAACCGGCAGCAGAAGGCGGCCGAGACGACCTCGTTCCTGGACGAAGAACTGGCGCGCGTGAGCGAACACATCTCGGCGCTCGAAAAGAGCCTGGCCGACTTCAAGCAGCGCAACCAGGGCCGCCTGCCAGACGCAAACCTGAGCAACCAGATCGGAGCCGAACGTGCCCGTACCGAGATCGAAAAGCTCGACCGCGACATCACCTTCATGGAAGAGCGCAAGGCCGCACTGCAGGCCCAACTGGCTGACACCAAACCCACCGCGCCGCTGGCGGGCGGTGCCATCCTGGAGCCGCAAGACCGCTTGACTGCGCTGCAAGCGCAACTCTCGGGCCTGGTGGGCACCTATAGCGAAGAACACCCAGACCTAAAACGCGTGCGCCGCGAAATCGCGAACCTGAAAGCCGAAACCGGCCCGCTTGAAGACGTGACCGACCGCCAGACCAGGCTGGCCGAACTGCAGGCGCAACTGGCGCTGCTGCGGCAGAAATTTTCCGATGAACACCCTGATGTGCTGAAGCTCAAGCGCATCGTGGCGTCGACCGAAGCAGCGGCGCGCGAAGCCGACGCGGCGAATGCTGCCAAGCCGGCCGAGCCGCGCGTGGCGCGCCGCTCCGACAACCCGGTCTACATCAACCTGAAGTCGCAGATTGAAACCACGATCGCATCGATCCAGTCGATGCGCACCGAACGCAAGGAACTGCAGGCGCGGCAACTGCAACTCGACGTGCGCCTGAGCCAGTCGCCCGAAATCGAACGCGAATACATGCAGCTGGTGCGCGACTTCGACAGCTCGCGCGCGCGCTTTCGCGAACTGCGCGACAAGCAGATGCACGCGCAGGTGGCCGAACAGTTGGAACGCGGCCGCAAGGCCGAGCGCTTCACGCTCATCGAGCCGCCGATCTTCCCGGAAAAACCGTATCGGCCGAACCGCGCCGTTATCCTGCTGATGGGTGCGGTGCTGGCGCTCGTTGGCGGCGTGGCGGCGGTGGCGCTGCGTGAAGCGCTCGACCAGACCGTGCACGGCCCGCGCGCGGTGTTGCGGGCGCTGCAGGTGCCCGTGCTGGCGGTGGTGCAGGTGCAGCCCAGCGCAGCGCGCCTGCGTCGGCGCTCGCTGCGCCGCTGGGGACTGGCGTTCGGCGTATTGATGCTCCTGGGCCTGGGCCTGGCGGCGCTGCACACCCGCTACATGCCACTCGACGTGGCCTGGTTCTCGCTCGAGCGGCGGCTCTTCAATTGAACGGCGCCTGAGCTGCCACACCATGAAACTCGTCAACGACAACCTCGCCGCCAATGACCTCGACGAGCCGCATTTCGGCGCGGTGCGTGTCATCAAGCCGGGGGCCGAACACGACGACGAGTTCGAAGCCAATTCGCGGCTGCAGATCGAATACTCGATCACGCGCGTCATTCCCGGCGCCTGGCAATGGCTGCAGACGCGCCCCGGCGTGGCGCGGCGCGACCGCTCCGAACTGGCCGAGACCTACAAGATGCTTCGCAACCAGGTGCTGTTCCGCATGCGCGAGGAGGGCCACAAGCTGATTGCGGTGACGAGCCCGCGGCGCATCGCCGGCAAGTCGCTGACCGCGCTCAACCTGGCGGTGGCGATCGCCGCTGACTACGACTCGTCAGTGTTGTTGATAGATGCCGACCTGTCGGAACGCCACCTGCAGCGCCTGTTCGGCCTGGGCGACGCGCCCGGCTTGAGCGAACACCTCACGCTGGGCGCCCGCGTGTCCAAGCTGCTGGTGAACCCGGGCCTGGACCGCTTCGTGTTCCTGCCGGCGGGCCGCCGCAGCGTCGAAGATTCGGCTGAATTGCTCGCCACCCGCACCGCGCAAGTGCTGGTGCAGGGCATGAAAGAGCGCTACCAAGACCGTTTCATCGTCGTCGACCTGCCGCCGCTGCTGGGCCGTGCCGATGCATTGGCGTTCATGCCCCAGGTCGACACCACGCTGGTGGTGGTGGAAGAGGGCACGACTTCGGTGCCCGACATGCAAGCCGCCGCCGAACTGCTGGCGCCGTTCAACCTGATCGGCACGGTGCTGAGCGAACACGCCGAGCCCGAGGCGATGGTGATCGACGACGAGGTGCGGCCTTGGTATCGGCGCTTGTTGTCTCGCGGCTGAACTGCTGCCATCACACAGGCGCGGCTGGCCCTTGCCCCCAACCTGCATCGAGAGCGATGTCTTGCGTGAGAATGCTGCCATGTGCAAGACCCACGCACCTGGTCCCGGACGCGCCATCTGCCCGCGCTGCCGGGCGGCGCGCCGCGCGAAGGGGCCCGCATGAGCGTCGAGATGGCGGAAGCAATCGTCGGCAGTCTCGCCGCCTACCTTGTGCTCGGGCTCGCTTTCGCGCTGGTCTTCGTTACCCGGGGGGTGGCCGTGATCGACCCCGCCGCCCGGGGCATGCCCCGGTTGGCGCGTCTGCTCATCGTGCCTGGCGCCGTCGCCTTGTGGCCGCTGATGCTTTGGAAGTGGTTTACACAGAAGTCACCGCCGGTGTCATGAAGCGAACGCACCGCCGCTGCCACCGACTGGTGTGGCCGATCCTTCTGCTGTGTTCGGCTGCCGCCGTCGGCCTGGCGCTGGTCCAGCGACCGGCCGTACCGCAGAACACGGCTTGGCCGCCGATACTTGCTGCAGTGAACGCCTGATGTCGCACGGCTACCGCGTCGTCTCCTGGACGCCATTCAAGAAGCGTTTCGACGCCTGGATGCTGGCTGGCGTCGCTGTGTACCTGCTCAGCTTCGTGCTCGTGGCCTCATTGGCGCCGCCGGCCGGCGAGAGCTTCACGCCCTTGCAGATCCTGATCCGGGCCACCGGGACGCTGGCCTTCCTGCTGCTCACCTTCCTGCTGTGCATCGGGCCGCTGGCGCGGCTGACGCCGCGCTTCAAGCCATTGTTGTACAACCGGCGGCATCTCGGCGTCACGACCTTCCTCGTCGCGCTGGTTCACAGCGTGCTGGTGGTGGTCTGGTACCACGGTTTCGGTGTGCTGAACCCCATCGTCTCGCTGCTCATTTCCAACCCCCGCTACGACTCGCTGGCGGGCTTTCCGTTCGAGTCGCTGGGATTGGTGGCCCTGCTGCTGTTGTTCCTGCTCGCCGCAACCAGCCACGACTTCTGGAATGCCAATCTGGGGCCGGGCCTGTGGAAAGGCATTCACATGTCGGTCTACGCCGCCTATGCCCTGCTGCTGGGGCATGTGGCGCTCGGCGCGCTGCAGAGCGAGACGAACCCCTTCTATGTTGCAGCCCTGCTGGCCGCCGCATTGGCCGTGGCAGGGCTGCAGGCCTACACCGCGCGCTATGCCTCTGGCGACCCGGCTCGGCCCGAGCCGGGTCCGCAGGGCTGGCTGCGCGTGGGACGGGCACTGGACATCCCAGACAACCGTGCCATCGTCGTCGAGCCCGCGGGTGCCGAGCGCATCGCCGTCTTCCGCTACGACGGGAAGGTCGCGGCAGTCTCCAACGTTTGCCGCCATCAGGGCGGGCCGCTGGGCGAAGGCCGCGTCATCGACGGTTGCATCACCTGCCCTTGGCACGGCTACCAGTACCGTCCTGAAGACGGCTGCTCGCCGGCACCGTTTTCCGAGCGCATTGCCACCTATGCCACCCGCGTCACGCACGGCATCGTGTTCGTCCACCCCCGGCCCCTAACGCCGGGGACGCCCGTCGAGCCGTCCGTGATCGATGTTGTCCAGGTAACGCAGCATGGCAAGGCCTGAACGCGACGATCCGTTCTTCATCGGTTGGGCCGAAACGCCGCCAGCCGACCGGCGGTTCTTCCTGCGCCTGGGTCTGGGCCTGATGGCGGGCGCGACCGGCCTGGGGGCGGGCCTGGCCTCGCTGCAGCGCGCGCCCGGTGCGGGGGGCTGGGACCCGGACAAGGTCCGCGAATGGCGCGGCATCGTCAGTGCAGCACCCTATGCCATGCTGCGCAGCCGCGATCTGGGTGGTGGCGTACCACGCACAGCACTCCTGTCCTGCCTGGGCAAGTGTGGCGTCGCCGCGCAGATCGGTGCGCTGGAGGGGCACCCTGTCGTGGTCACCGGCAGCCTCATCCAGCGCGGGCAACACTCGATGATTGCGGTCGACGAGCAAGGTCCCTGGCTGCGCCGCGACGAGAGCGCTGCGCCCGACGTCAGTCTGGCCCTTCCGGCGATCGAGGCACTTGGCGAGGTGAGCCTCAGCGGCGAAATCCTCGATTCGAAGTGCTGGTTCGGCGCCATGCGGCCGTCGGACGGCAAGCTGCACAAGGCTTGTGCTTCGCTGTGCATCCGCGGTGGCATTCCGCCTGCATTCTTTGCGCGCGGCCCCGCAGGCCAGTCCGCCTTGATGATCATGACGGATGGCGGGCGCGCCCATGGTCCGGAGCTTCTGGCCCTGGTGGCGGACCCGGTGCAGATCAGTGGACGGGTGTTCCGTCGCGGTGACCTGCTGTTGCTGGACACCCCGCTCTCGGCGATACGGCGCCTGTAGCGTCCGGACCACGTCCGTCCAGCTGCGAAGCGGTCACACCAGTTCGGGGTCGGTGACGATCTCGACCAACGAAGGCCCCTTCCAGGCCAGCGCGGTCGCAAAGGCTGCGTCGAGTTCGTGCGCCGCTGTGACGCGCGCGCCGTGCCCGCCGCACTGCTTGGCAAACATGGCGAAGGACGGGTTGTGCAGGCCCGTTTCCCACACCTGAAACTCGCCGGCACGTTGCTCCTTCGCGATCTTGCCGAGCTCGGCGTTGTTCAGCACGATGTGGGTGATGTCCATGCCGTACTTGACCGCGGTGGTGAACTCCATGGCGTACTGGCCGAAGCCGCCGTCGCCGGAAATCGAGACCACCTTGCGGCCCTTGAACTCCGCGAAGTCCTGCGTCGCGGCCCAGGCACCCATGGCTGCCGGGAAGCCGAAGCCGATGGAGCCGAGGTAGCCCGACATCAGCACCCGCTGGCCCTGGCTTTCGAAGTAGCGGCCGAAGGAATAGGTGTTGTTGCCGACGTCCACCGCGATGATGGCGTCGGCTGGGCACAGCCGCGTCAGCGCTTCGAACACCGCAGCGGAATGCACGCCGCGGCCCTGGTCTTCGCCCAGCCGCCGGCGTTTTTCTTCACGCCAGATGGCCCAGCGCGTGGCCAGCTCGGCCAGCTGGTCGGCCGCGTCCGTGGGCCGTGACAGGCGAGGCGCGACGGCCGCGCAGAAGGCCGCGATCTCGCCCCAGACCGGCAGCGTGACCGGGTGGAAACGGCCCAGCTGCTTGCGTTCGAAGTCGACCTGGATGATGGGCTTGGATCGTTCGATGCCGGTGTGCTTGGCAAACGACGACCCCAGCGTGATGATGAGATCGGCTTCGTTCATGAACCAGCTGGCGATCGGTGTGCCCGAACGGCCGAGCACACCGCCGGCGTTGCGGTGGGTGTCAGCAATCAGGCCCTTGCCCTTGAACGTGGTGACGACAGGTGCGGCTATGCGTTCGGCCAGCGAGATGACCGCTTCGCGTGCCGCGACAGCGCCGTGTCCGATCACGATCATCGGCCGCTTCGCCGCGTTGATCATGGCCACGGCCTGCGCGAGGTCGGCTTCGGCGGGCACCACGACCGAGCCGCCCAGGCGTCCGGTGGGTGCGCCGGCCCGCGCGGCGCTGGGCAGGGTCTGCACGTCGTCGGGAAAGATCAGGTGCGCGACATCGCGCTCGACGAGCGCGGTCTTGCAGGCCAGCGACATCAGCTCGGCGTGGTTGGAGGTGGGCAGCACCAGTTGTGAAAACTTCGTGACCGCCTGGAAGGCCGATGACAGGTCGATGTCCTGGAAGGCCCCAGGTCCGAACACCTGGGTTTGCACCTGGCCCGTCAAAGCCAGCACAGGGGCACGGTCGACCTTGGCGTCCCACAGGCCGGTCAGCAGGTTGGTGGCGCCCGGCCCGGCGATGGTCAGGCAGGCTGCGGGGCGCCCGCTGAGCTTGCCGTAGGCCGATGCGGCGAAGGCCGCCGCACCTTCGTGACGCACG
>JANNKS010000652.1:0-5770 GCA_031396425.1 Rhizobacter sp.
TTGAAGATCGACGCTTCGGACCTCGAGTCAAAGGGATGATCATGAAAAAGGACGCGCCCGTTCGCAGACTGCCGAAGAAGCTGGCGAGCGCGCCGGGCAGGGTCAAGCTTCATCAACTCCCGACCGGCGTGCGCGGCCTCGACGACATCCTGGGCGGTGGCATCCCGGAGTTCTCATTCAACGTCATCGCCGGCACGCCAGGCTGCGGCAAGACCACGATGGCGCACCAGATCATCTTCGCCAACGCGACGCCGAAGAACCCCGCGCTCTATTTCACCGTGCTCGGTGAACCCGCCTTGAAGATGTTGCGCTACCAGCAGCAGTTTTCGTTCTTCGATCAAACCAAGGTGGGCAAGGCGGTCCGCTTCTTCAACCTGAGCGACCAGGTGCTGAACCAGGACCTGAACGCGGTGCTTGCCGAAATCATCAAGCAGGTGACGGCCGTGCAGCCGGGCATCGTGGTGGTGGATTCGTTCCGCACCGTGATGCGCAAAGGCCTGGCGAGCGCCGGCGACATGGAGATGCAGTCATTCATCCAGCAACTGACCCAGTTTCTCACCAGCTGGGAAGCCACGACATTCCTGGTTGGTGAATTCGGCGAGGAAGAGACGCGCGGCAACCCACTGTTCACCATCGCCGATGGCCTGTTCTGGCTTTCACAGAAGGTGGAACGCAATTCCGTGGTGCGTAAGCTGCAAATCCTGAAAGTGCGCGGGCAGAACTCGGTGCCCGGGCTGCACACGGTGCGCATCAGCGACGGCGGTTTGCAGGCCTTCTCGCGCACCCTGGGCTTCGACCGCAGGAAGGCCATTCCGGTGCGGCGGCGGCGCCTCTCGATGGGCATTGCGGAATTGGACCAGATGATGGGCGGCGGCGTTCTCGAAGGCGACAGCCTGCTGATCGCGGGGCCCTCGGGGACCGGCAAGACAGCACTCGCCACCCAGTTCATCGCGGCCGGGCTGCGCGCCGGGGAACCCGCGATCATGGCGATCTTCGAAGAGCGCCCGAAAGGCTACGCGGCGCGCGCCGACAGCTTCGGCCTGGACCTGAAGACGCCGCTGGCGCAGGGACAGCTGGAAATTCTCTACCTGCGTCCGCTCGACCTGTCGGTCGATGAAATCATGCAGGAGATCCTCGACGCCGTCGACCGCATCGGGGCAAAACGCCTGGTGATCGATTCGCTCGTCAGCCTCGAGATGGCGCTGGCGCCGGGTTTTCGCGAAGACTTTCGCGAATCGCTCTACCGGCTGATCGTGGCGTTGACGGGCGCCGGGGTCACGATTCTCAGCACCGTCGAAGTGGAAGATTCATTCACCGGTTTTTCCTTCAGCCATTACACGATTTCATTCCTCACCGACGACATCATCCGGATGCGCTACGTCGAGATCGACGGCCAGCTGCGCAAGGTGATGGTCGTGATCAAGATGCGCGGCGGCAACCACAGCAAGGACATCCGCGAATACGTGATCACCGACAAAGGCGTGGTCGTGATCCACCCGCGGTCGACCGAATACGTCCGCCTGACCACCGGCATACCCGAGCGCACCGGCCCGCGCCCGGCGCAAGAAGTTGAAGCCCCACCGGAACCGAAAGCGACAAAGTAAGCATCGCGCTGCCATGGATGACGCCGCCCCGCTGAACGAAAAACTGCTCTCGCTGAACGAGGCGTTGCTGCTCGGGTCGGTGCGCCAGCACGAGCTCACGGCAGCGGCGGAGAAACTGAATGAACAACTGCGCCTGGAAATTGCCGAGCGCGAGCGTGTCGAAGGCGAGTTGAAAGTGGCGCTCGCGGCGGCTGAAGAAGCGAGCCACGCGAAGTCGGAATTCCTCTCCAGCATGAGCCATGAGCTGCGCACGCCGCTGCACGCGATACTCGGGTTCGCGCAGCTCTTGGACGGCGGCGCTGCGCCGCCGACGAGCGCGCAAAAAGACAGCATCGATCAGATTCTCAAGGCCGGGTGGTACCTCTCGGGCATGGTCGACGAGATCCTCGATTTCGCGCTGATCGAGGCCGGGTCGCTGGCGCTGTCGCCCGAGCCGGTGCCGCTCGCCGAGGTTCTGGCCGAATGCCTGGCGATGATGGCGCCGAAGGCGCAGGAGCGCGGCATCCGCCTGACCACGCCGGGGTTCGCGGTTCACTGCGTGGCGCAGGCCGATCGCACCCGGGTGAAGCAGGTGCTGCTCAACCTGCTGTCCAACGCGATCAAGTACAACCGCCCGTCGGGCACGGTGGACGTGCGCTGCGGCGCGGTCGGCGCGCAGCGCTTGCGCATCAGCGTGCACGACACCGGCGCGGGTTTGACCGCGGAACAGCTGGGGCAGCTGTTCGAGCCGTTCAATCGCCTCGGCAAGGAGGGCGGCACCGAGCAAGGCACCGGCATCGGCCTGGCGGTGAGCAAGCAGCTGATCGAACGCATGGGCGGCACGATCGGGGCGCAAAGTACGCTCGGGGTGGGCAGCGTGTTCTGGTTCGAGCTCGACGCCGCGGCGGCAACGCCGCCCGGCGCCCCCAGGGAGGAAAAGGCATGACGATAAAGACCACCGACATCCTGGCTGCCAACATCCTGATCGTGGACGATGCGGCGGCCAACGTGCAGCTGCTCGATCAAATGCTGCGCGAAGCCGGCTACACCCACGTGGCCTCGACGACGCAGCCCCAGGAGGTGTGCAAGCTGCACCGCGAGCACCCCTTCGACCTGATCCTGCTCGACCTGCTGATGCCGGGCATGGACGGCTTCGAGGTGTTGGACGAGCTGAGGACGATCGACGCCGACAGCTACGTGCCGGTGATCGTGCTGACCGCCGAGCCGGCGCACCGGCTGCGCGCGTTGCAGGCCGGCGCGAAGGATTTCCTGAGCAAGCCTTTCGACCTGCTCGAAGTCAAGACGCGCATCCACAACATGCTCGAGGTGCGCCTGCTGCACCGCCAGCTCGCAGAACACAACCGGCTGCTCGAGCAGACTGTGCTGGAGCGCACCGCCGAGTTGCGCGCGAGCGAGGCGCGCTTTCATCGCCTCACCGAGCTCGCCTCCGACTGGTACTGGGAGCAGAACGAGAACGGTGACCTGACGCACGTGTCCGGCCCGGTGGAGGAGATGCTGGGCATGGGTTTCGCGGCCTTCCTGGGCGGGCCGGGAACCGGCGACTTGCCCGCCGAGCCCACGGGCTGGATCGAAGCGGAGCGCGAGGCGCTGCACGCGAAGATCGCAGCGCGCCAGCCGTTCCTCGACTTTGCCTTCACTCGCATCTCCGCCGACGGCTCGCAGCGCCACTTCCGCGTCAGCGGCGAGCCGATGTTCGACGCGCACTGCCGCTACACCGGCTACCGCGGCATCGGCGTCGAAGTCCTGCCCCATAGCTGAGACGAAACGACACGGCGCCTGACCCATGCCCACCCCTGCCTCTGCGCTTCAGAACCAGCTGCTCGCGGCTTTGCCGACGGTGGAGTTCGAGCGCCTGGCGCCGCACCTGGTGCCGGTTTCGCTGCGGCTCGGGGAAATGCTCTACCAGCCCGGCGGCCAGTTGCTGCACGCGATCTTCCCGACCACCGCGATCGTGTCGCTGCACTACGTGATGGACAGCGGCGCGTCGGCCGAGACCGCCAGCGTGGGCGCCGAAGGCATGGTCGGCATCTCGCTCTACATGGGCGGCGACACGACCTGCAGTTCGGCGGTGGTGCTGACCGCGGGCCAGGCCTATCGGCTGGAGCGCCACATCCTGCGCGAGGAGTTCGAGCGCAACGGCGCGGTGCAGCGCCTGTTGCTGCGCTACACCCAGGCGCTGATGACGCAGATGTCGCTGACGGCGGCGTGCAACCGGCACCATTCGGTGGAGCAGCAACTGTGCCGCTGGCTGTTGCTGACGCTCGACCGGGTCTTGTCGCGCGACCTGGTCATGACGCAGGAACTGGTGGCCAGCTCACTCGGCGTGCGCCGGGAAAGCGTTGCCGCGGCAGCCGGACGATTGCAGCACAACGGCCTGATTCGCTATCGCCGCGGCCACATCACCGTGCTTGACCGAACCGGTCTGGAAAATCGTGCCTGCGAGTGCTACGCGGTGGTGAAGAAGGAACAGGGGCGCCTGCTGCCCGACACGCAAGGCGCCGGTTGGTCACCCAAGTTTGCAGGCTAGGCGGTGGCCGGCTCGCAGACGCGCGGCAGCGAATAGTCGCGGCCGACCATCGCGCGCGCGAAGAAGTAGTTGAGGCGGGCCCGGTCAGACAAGCCGTCGAGATCGACGCAGCCACGCTCGTCGCAAGGGAATGCGAGCGCGCGACCATGCAGGAACAGCGAGGCGAATCGGACTTCAAACGATTTCGCAACGACAGACAGTGACTGGTTCATGGCAGCCTCCAAACAGATCAACGCAGGCGGATTGGCCTGATTGCAGTTTGGTGGAGATGCTTCGTCGAAGCCATAGGCGCACTTCGCTTCGCTGTGTAAGCAAGCGTCACCGAGCGGGCTTGAATTTGTCCTACACGCAAGCGTGCAACGAAAGGGTCAGCGCGGAACCGTCAACTGGCCGCGGATCTCGCCATTCGGGTTGGCCGCGGTGTGCAGGTTCACGTACCACTTGCCCGCGATCAGGTCGGCCGCCTGCGCGGGCGTGAGCGTGACGGTGCCGCTCATCGGGGTGGCCAGGGTGCCAGACAGCGGCACAGCCACACCGGCGTTCTCACCCGGCATTGCCGGCCCATGGAAATGGGCGGCGGTGACCGGGCCGCTCAAACCCGAATAGGTGAGCGTCCAGCTCAGCACATTGGCTTGCCGATTCAGATTCGCTTCGAAGCTGCCATGGCCGCCGGTCACCACCGGGGGCACCTCGCTCTCGCCGGACAGGCGCGTCGTCATCGCACTCGAACCCGCCGAGGTCTGCGCGATGGCGAACGAAACGCCCAGCCCGAGCAGGGCAGCCAGGAATGCACGGTGGATCGCACGGCGATGGTGAAACATGGCGGACTCCAGGCAGATGATGAAACCGGCTCAACCGGTGCGCAGCAGCATGCCTGTGGCGTCGCCCGCAGACTGTTCGGTGCCACGCATAGGCCCATGTACTGGCCCACGCATTGGCCCACGGGCTGGCTCGCGCACAGAACCCTGCGCAGGCATCAACGAGCCACGCCGCGCGAGCGGGACGTCGGGCGCGGGTGCTGGCACGGCCGATGTTTCACCGGCCTCGGACGGCGACGCCGAATCTTCGCCCGGCGGCAGCGCTGCCGCGCCGTCATTCCGCCGTGCGGCGCGGCCCGCGGCGTGCGCGGCAACCCTGGCCGCCGCTTCGAGCGTGGTGAGCGGAATCATCTTGGTCCTCCTTTGGTTGAGGGCGGCTGGTGCACAGCCGCCGCAGCGATCCAGCGTTCGCATTCGGCACCTTAGCCGACCCGCCGCGCGGTGTATGTTCGCCACCGCACGCAGCGCCGAGCGCGACACGTGGGGTGTGCCGCTGCGGTTCATGTCGGCTACCCCGGCATCGATAGCAAGTTGCTTTCAATCGCATAAATCCTGCGTCTTGCCGCTGCGCCGTTGGTACTCATGCAGCTTTGCTTTGCGCACCACGATTGGCGCGGCAAAGGTGCGTTCGGGCAGGCCGCAGCGCTTCGCTGGAGCGGTCTGCGCTTCGCTCCGACTGCCCTGCGCTGCTCGGTCTTGCGGCCCCGCCGCCGAACTCACTACGCTCGCTTTGCTCGCTGCGTTCAAACAGCCGCGGCGAGTCAGTTGTTGATCCGCGCTGCGCGCGGGGGCCGCAAGCCCTGCGCTGCTCGGCGCTCCAG
>JANNKS010000213.1:0-5509 GCA_031396425.1 Rhizobacter sp.
ATCCGCAAGATCGTCCTCGAGTCCGGGCAGAGCAATCTTGGAGACTGGCGGCACTACGAGCGCGACGTCGCAGCCGATTTCCGGAAGACTTTCGGTGAAGACCCAGGTGCGCTGATTGCTGTTGGGTTGATGACCGATTCCGACAACACCCAGTCGCGTGCCAAGGCCTGGTATGGCGAGGTTCATCTCGTTGCGCCGGACGGCAGGTTGTTTTGATCCCGCGACCGCGCCGTCACGGTCGAAACACATGAACCGTTCCTGAGCCGAACGCTACGCATCGTTCAACCTCATGCTGGCATTCATTCTTCGCCGTCTGGCTCAGGCCGTCGTCGTGATGCTGGTCGTCGCGTTTATCGCGTTCATGTTGTTCCAGTACGTCGGCGACCCGGTGACGAACCTGCTCGGGCAGGACGCCACGGTCGAGCAGCGCGAACAGTTGCGCGCGGACCTCGGGCTCGATCAGCCTTTCGTCGTGCAGTTCGCGCGTTTCGTCGGCAACGCCGTGCGCGGCGAGTTCGGCTTGAGCCTGCGCCAGGGGCGCAAGGTTTCGACGCTCGTGGCAGAGCGGTTTCCAGCAACACTCGAACTCGCGCTGACCGCCGCGCTGATCGCGCTGGTGCTGGGCATTCCGATGGGGGTCTATTCGGCGTTGCGCCGCGGCACGTTCCTGTCGCAGGTGTTGATGGCTATTTCACTGCTGGGGGTGTCGCTGCCCTCGTTCCTGATCGGCATCCTGCTGATCCTGTTCTTCGCCGTCACGCTGCAATGGCTGCCCAGTTTTGGGCGAGGTGACGTCACCGACTTCGGCTTCTGGACGAGCGGATTCTTCACCGTCGATGGTTGGAAGCACCTGTTGCTGCCGGCGCTGACGCTGGCGATCTTTCAGCTCACGTTGATCATGCGGCTGGTGCGCTCCGAGATGCTGGAAGTGCTGCGCACCGACTACATTCGTTTCGCGCGGGCGCGCGGCCTGTCGGACCGTGCCGTTCACTTCCGCCATGCGTTGAAGAACACCCTGGTCCCGGTGATGACGATCACGGGTTTGCAGCTCGGCGGCCTGATCGCGTTTGCAATCATCACCGAGTCGGTGTTCCAGTGGCCCGGCATGGGGTTGTTGTTCATTCAGGCCGTCAGCTTTGCCGACATCCCCGTGATGGCCGCCTACCTGTGCCTGATTTCGCTGATCTATGTCGTCATCAACCTGGTCGTTGACATGCTCTATTTCGCCGTCGACCCCCGATTGCGCGTTGAACGAAGTGCGGGAGGCCATTGATGACCAGCCTGTTGAAACCCGGGCCGCTGTTTGACCGACTGAGTGCGATGCATCCGGAACTCACGGCGTTCCGGCGCGACCTGCACGCGCACCCTGAACTCGGCTTCGAAGAGGTGCGCACCGCGCAGCGAGTGGCTGAAGCGCTCCGGGTCTGCGGCGTGGACGAGGTGCACACCGGCATTGCCAAGACCGGTGTGGTCGGCGTGGTGCGTGGACGATCCGGTGGGCCGGGCGGCGAGTCCAGGCGGGCCATCGGCCTGCGCGCGGACATGGATGCCCTGCCGATGCGCGAAGAGAACGATTTTTCCTGGCGCAGCACCCAGGGCGGCCTGATGCACGGCTGCGGCCACGATGGCCACACGACGATGCTGATCGGCGCGGCGCGTGCGCTGGCCGCCACGCGCAATTTCGACGGCACGGTGGTGCTGATCTTTCAGCCCGGCGAAGAAGGTTTTGGCGGCGCAAAGGCGATGATCGACGACGGCCTGTTCGAGCGCTTTCCGGTCGATTCGGTGTACGCGATGCACAACTGGCCAAGCCTGCCGCCGGGCATGATCGGCATCAACCCCGGGCCGATGATGGCGGCCGCCGACCGCATCGAGATCACGATCAATGGCCGCGGCGGCCATGGCGCCCACCCCTATATGACGATCGACCCGGTGCTGGTGGCGGCGCACATCATCACGGCCGCGCAAAGCCTGGTGTCGCGCAATGTGCATCCACTCGACAACGCTGTCGTCAGCGTGTGTGCCTTGCAGGCCGGCGACCTGGGCGCATTCAGCGTCATCCCGCGCCAGGCGCGCCTGGTGGGCACGGTTCGTACCTTCAAGCGCGAAGTGCAGGACATGATCGAAGAGCGGCTGGGCCGGCTGGTCGAGTCGGTGGCCGTCGGGTTTGGCGCCACCGCGACACTCGACTATCGGCGCTCGTATCCGGCCACGATCAACACTGCCGCTGAGGCCGTGTTTGCCGGCGACGTGGCCGCTTCGCTGGTTGGAGAAGCAAAGGTGATTCGTGACCTGCCTCCGAGCATGGGGGCAGAGGATTTTTCGTTCATGCTGCAAACCCGCCCTGGCGCCTACCTGAGGCTCGGCCAGGGCGGCGAGGGCGGTTGCTTCCTGCACAGCCCGCGATTCGATTTCAATGACGAGGTGCTGCCGCTCGGCGCGGCGTTGTTCGCGAGCCTCGCCGAACAGGCGATGCCCTGGCCCGGAGCGCACGCGTGAGCACAACCAGCGCGCCCCTGCCCGGCGCTTGGCGCCGGTTCTTCGCGGGAGACGTCTGGCACAGCTTCTGCTCGTCGAAGGTGGCGATGCTGTCGGCCTTCGTTGCGCTGGTGTGCATCATCTGCGCCGTCGGCGCCGAGTGGGTGGCCCCGCACAACCCCTTCGACTTGAAGACGCTCGATCTGGCCGACTCGATGTTGCCACCGGCCTGGCTGGAGGGCGGGCAAACCAAGTACCTGTTGGGCACCGACGAACAGGGGCGTGACGTGTTGTCGGCACTGATGTACGGCGCGCGCATCTCGCTGTTCGTGGGTTGCGCCTCGGTGGTGCTGTCGCTGCTGATCGGGGTGACCCTCGGCCTGCTGTCAGGCTACGTCGGGGGGCCCGTCGACGCATTCATCATGCGCGTGTGCGACGTGATGCTGTCGTTCCCTTCGATCCTGATCGCGCTGCTGATCTCCGGCGTTGGGCGAGCGATGTTCCCGAATGCCGACGATTCGCTCGCATTCAGCGTGCTGATCATTGCGATCGCGTTGACCGGCTGGGTGCAGTACGCACGTACCGTGCGCGGCTCGACGCTGGTCGAACGCAACAAGGAATACGTTCAGGCGGCTCGCATCATCGGCGTGTCGCGTGCGCGCATCATGCTCAAGCATGTGTTGCCCAATGTGCTTGGGCCGGTGCTCGTGCTGGCGACGATTCAAGTCGCCACGGCGATCCTGACCGAAGCCACGTTGTCTTTTCTCGGCGTCGGCGTTTCGCCCACATCGCCGTCGCTGGGCACCTTCATCAATGAAGGCAACAAACAATTGTTCAGTGGGGCATGGTGGTTGGTGATCTTCCCCGGCGGCATGCTGGTCGTGATCGCCCTGAGCATCAACCTGTTTGGTGACTGGCTGCGCGATGCCCTCAACCCGCGTCTGCGCTGACGGTGGCGGCATGGACACTCGCTGTTGCGATGTTCGCAGGGCGCGAATTTCAGTTCAGGCGCGCAAATGACGGCTCCGTTGCTTGAAGTCAAGGGGCTGCGGGTTCAGTTTGCGAACCGGCACGCCACACTGGTGGCGCTCGACGATATTTCGTTCGATATTCATGCGGGCGAAATCCTTGGCGTCGTCGGCGAATCAGGGGCGGGCAAGTCATTGACCGGTGCGGCCATCATCGGCCTGCTCGACCCGCCGGGCCGAATCGTGGGCGGTGAAATCCGGTTCGACGGCCGAAGGATCGACAACCTCTCCCAGGAAGAGATGCGCAAGATCCGGGGGCGCCACATCGGTGCGATCTTCCAGGACCCGCTCACCTCGTTGAACCCGCTTTTCACGGTCGGCCAGCAGCTGGTGGAAACGATCCAGACCCACCTTCAGCTCGACGCATCGGCGGCGCGCCAACGCGCGATTCAACTGCTCGAAGAAACCGGCATCCCTGCTGCCACGGAACGCATTGACCAGTACCCGCACCAGTTTTCCGGTGGCATGCGCCAGCGTGTCGTGATCGCGCTCGCGCTTGCGGCGCAGCCGCGCCTGATCGTCGCCGACGAACCGACCACGGCCCTCGATGTGTCGATTCAGGCGCAGATCATTGCATTGCTCAAGCGCCTGTGCAAAGACCATGGTGCGGCGGTGATGCTCGTGACCCACGACATGGGCGTGATCGCCGAAACCTGCGACCGGGTGGCAGTGATGTACGCTGGCCGGATCGTTGAAATCGGCCCGGTGCATGACGTGATCCACGCCCCCGCGCACCCGTATTCGCTGGGCCTGATGGGCTCGATTCCGGCAATGGACGAAGACCGCGAACGCCTGCTGCAGATCGACGGCGTGATGCCGCGCTTGAATGCGATTCCGAACGGTTGCGCATTTCACCCGCGGTGCCCGAAAGTCTTCGAACGGTGCCGGCGTGAGCGGCCCGAGCTGCTTGAAGCACGTTCGACGCGCGCCGCGTGCTGGCTGCACGCGCCTGACTTGACGCCCGCACGATGAGCATGGCACCCGCTGACCCGGCGCCGCCGCTGCTCGAGGTGCGCGACCTCGCGAAGACCTTCGATGTCTCGGCGCCCTGGCTGAATCGGGTGGTGGAATCGAAACCGCGCCAGTTCGTGCACGCAGTGGACGGCGTCAGCTTCTCGATTCCCCGTGGCAAGACGCTTTCACTGGTGGGTGAATCCGGCTGTGGCAAGAGTACCGTGGCGCGTCTGCTCGTGGGTTTGTATGCGCCCACCCGTGGCGATGTGCGCTTCGATGGCGTGGACATTGCAGCAACCTTGCGAAGTGGTGCCGCCCTCGCGCTGCGTCGGCGCATGCAGATGATCTTCCAGGACCCATATGCGAGCCTGAACCCCCGCTGGAAGGTCGAAGACATCGTCGCCGAACCGCTGCGCGAACACGGGCTGACCCAGGTCGCAGCAAGCCGTGCCGATGCCCGCAGCGTGAGCGCCAGCGTCGCCGCACTGCTCGCGTCCGTCGGACTGTCGGCGGCCGACATGGAGAAGTTCCCGCACCAGTTCTCAGGCGGTCAGCGGCAGCGGATCTCGATTGCGCGGGCCTTGGCGACGCAGCCCGAGTTCCTGGTGTGCGACGAGCCGACCTCGGCGCTCGACGTGTCGGTGCAGGCGCAAGTGCTCAACATCATGAAGGACCTGCAGCGCGAGCGCAACCTGACCTACCTGTTCATCTCCCACAACCTCGCGGTGGTGCGCCACGTGAGCGATTCGGTGGGGGTGATGTACCTGGGCAGGCTGGTGGAACTGGCCCCCAAGCAAGAACTTTTTGCGCGGCCGAAACACCCCTACACACGCATGCTGCTCGATGCGATTCCCGACATTCACATGAGCGGACGTTCACGCACTCCCGTGCAGGGCGAGGTGCCCAACCCGCTCAACCCGCCATCGGGTTGTTCCTTTCACCCTCGTTGCCCGCACGCCAATGTGCGTTGCAGGTCGCAGCGTCCGGCGTTGAATTCATTCAAGGGCGTCTTGATCGCCTGTCACGGTGTCGAGGAAGGGCGAATCTAG
>JANNKS010000224.1:0-4220 GCA_031396425.1 Rhizobacter sp.
GGCGCTGCCTTGGCCAGCCTGGCTGGCAGTGCACGCGACGGTGTGGACGCTCGCCGCCTGGTTGTCACGCGCCAATCTGGACCTGTCCGGCGACATGGCCGAGAACTATGTCTGGGGCATCGAATGGCAGGCCGGCTACGACAAACACCCGCCATTGTTTGCATGGATCTGCGCCGCCTGGTTCAGCGTGATGCCGCGCACCGATGGGGCCTACTTTGCCCTCTCGTTCGTCAACGTGGCGGTCGGGCTGCTGGGGGTGGGCGCCCTGGCGAGACGATTCCTGCCGATGGACGCCGCGGTGGTGGCGGCGCTGGTGCTTGGCCTGTCGCCACTGACCACCGGGCTGGCGATGAAATTCAATGCGAACTCGGTGCAGCTGTCGGTGTGGCCCTGGGCGGCGGTTGCGTTCGTGGCCTTCATGCAGGGCGGCCGTTGGCGCCACGCCATCGCCTGCGGTGCACTCGCTGCACTGGCGCTGCTGGGCAAGTATTTCTCTGTCGTGCTGGTGCTGGCGCTGGTCGTGGTGGCGCTGGCCGTGCCGGCATGGCGCGCACGCCTGCGCGGCGCCGGCCCGTGGCTCGCGCTGCTCGCGGGCGTGCTGGTGTTGCTGCCGCACCTGATGTGGTTGTTCGATCAACAGTTTCTGACCTTGCGCTACGCGTCCCGGCGCAGCGACGGCAGCCTCGGCGAGGCGCTGCTGCGGTTGGCGAACTACAGCGTTGCGCAACTGGGCTACCTGCTGCCCGGCGCACTGTTCCTGCTGTGGTCGGTGCGCAGCGGCGAGCGCCGCATCGCCGCGACTCAGATGGTGCGAAGCGTGCTGCGGCCCAGCCTGCACCGCGAACTCTGGTGGCTGGCACTGGCGCCGATGTTCGTCATCGCCGCGATCGCCGTGGCAGCGCGAACGCCGATGGCGTCGGTGTGGGGCATGGCGCAGTGGTTCGCGATCACGGCGTTGTGGCTCGCCGCGCTTGGGCAGCAGGGCATTGCGCCGCGTCTCGACTGGCTGCGGCGCGCACTGCCGGTGTATTGGGTGGGGGTGCTGCTGGCCGCTGCCGCGGTGGGGTACGCCGAGGCGCGCCGCGGCAGTGAAGCTGCAATCGCGCCGCGCGCCGAACTGGCGGGTGCGGTGCACGCGCTGTGGCGCGAACGGTTCGGCGGCAATCTGCCCATCGTGGCGGGCTCTGGCGCTGCCGTGATGTCGGTGGCCTTCTATGCGCCCGGCGCCACGGGCTGGTGGTGCCCGACCGCGCCGACCGCGACGCCGTGGCTCACGGCCGCCGATTGGCGCCGTTCGGGCGGTGCGCTGGTCTGCGAGGCGGGCGACGAGGCGTGCCAGATGACGGCGCAGGCCCTGGTCGCTGCGCCCGCGGAGTTGGTCAAGGCCCGCAAGACGGTCTGGGGTGTGACGATGCCCTGGGTCTCCTACCGGGTCTATCTGCAGCGGCCAGCCTGAATGAAGGCTGCGAAGCCCGCCCGGCGATCAGCCGAAGGTCCAGCGCCGATTGATCAGAAACGTCAGGCCCACAGCAGTCAAGGTGGCCAGCATCTGCGCCGCGACGTAGTGCAGCCCGAGCCAGACGCCGAGTGCGACGATGGCCATGCCCAGGCCGGCGCCGAGCAGGGCCGTGGCCTGGAACCGGGCCCACGATTGAGCCATATTGCCGCGATGTGAAAACGTGAACTGCCGGTTGCCGGCGTAGGCGATCTGGGCGCCAACCACGGCACCGAACCCGGACGCCAGCGGCGCGGGCCAGGCGCTGACTTCCACGCAAAGCACCAGCAATGCGTAGTGCACGGCAGTGGCGAGCGCGCCGACCAGGACATAACGGGTCAGCGGACTGATCGTCATCGACCCATCGATTCAGAACGCAATGCCCACGCTCAGATGCAGGCGCGCCTTGCGCGCTTCGACACCGTAAGCCCAGTCGATGCGCAGCGGCCCGACCGGGCTGCGCCAGCGCAGACCCAGCCCGTAGCCCACCGCCGGGTGGAGGTCACCGAAATGCTCCGCAGCATTGCCGGCATCGATGAACGCCGCCCACCACACCGAGGCCAGGCGCGTCGAGATCGGGCGCGCCACTTCGACGCTGGCCGTCATCAGCGCGCGGCCGCTCGTGACCACGCCATCCTTGATCGGCCCGAGCGTGCGGTAGGCGTAGCCGCGCACCGAATCGTCGCCGCCGGCGCGAAACAGCAGCGGGTCGGGCAGGCCGGTCTTGTTGGACGCGAACAGTTGACCCAGTTCGATGCGCGCCTGGCCGTACCATTTTTGCCCCAGGGGTTCGTAGCCGGTGACACGCACCGTGGCGCGGCCGAACGGGCCACTGTCGGCAGCGCTGCTTTGCGACCAGCCACCGCCCACCAGGCCCGATGCCGTCAGACCCTCGGTGGGCAGCAGGACGCTGTCCAGGCGGCGCCACACGCCGCTGAAGTTGAGCGAGACCGCATCGGCCTGTTCGCCACCTGCGGCGTTGATCAACTCGGAGCCGATCACTTCGCCGTAGAGCACCCGCTCGACGCGTTGTGAGTCGTAGGCCCGCCCGGCGCGCCAGCGCCACGAGGTGCGCACGTCGCCGGCGACCTCGAGTTTTTCGTAAGAGCCGGCGAGCAGGTTGCGGTACAGGCCGGGCAGCGTGTGGCTCGTGAGCTCACCGTTCCAGCTGCGCGCGTCGCGCCCGAGTTCAAGCTTGTTCTTGATGATCAGGTCGTGGCCGAACGGCCGGCGGTGCTGGTGTTCAAAGGTGATCCGTTGGCCGGTGTTGTCGCTGTAGCCCACGCCCACGGTGGCCTGCTGCAGCGGCACCTCGCGCACGCGCACCAGCACGGGTGCCGCGGCGGCGTTCGTCGGGTCGGGGTCGATATCGACCGTCACGCCCTCGAACAGGCCGGTCTTCACCAGCCGTTCCTGGAAATCGAGCAGGCGCTGTTCGCTGTGCGGGGTGCCAACGTCGAATTCGGCGACGTTGCGCACGCTCGAGGCCTGGTAACGCTGCAGCCCCTCAATGCGCATCTCCCCCAGCCGAAACAGCGGGCCGCTGTCGAGCCGGGCACTGAGTGTGGCGCTGGCCGTGGCGGCATCGATGCTCGCGTCGGTGCTCACCCAGTTCGCGACCGGGTAGCCGTTGGCGCGCAACCGCGCCAGGGCCTCGTTCTTCGCCGCCGACCAGGTGCCCTGGCGGAACGCCTCGCCTTCGGGCAGTGGCCAGTTGCGGCGCAGCGTGGCGAACGTGTCCTGCGCGAGCGGGTCGGCCGCGTCGAGGGATTTGCGCAGGTCACCCTCGACCTCGAGTGTCCACTGCTTGACCGTGGTGCGTGGACCCGGGACGACGCGCATCAGCACTTCGGGCGCGCCCGCGATCGGGACTGCCCCACCCGAAGCCCCTGCCGTCGTGCCGGCTGCCGCGCGCTGCACCGTGACGACGGCCGCGAAATAGCCCTCCGTCTCGAGCAGCGAGCGGGCTTGTGCCGGCGCGGCCGCGATCAGCCGGTCCAGTTCGGCCGGGGTGATCGAGTCGGTGTCGCCGACGTTCTGAAACCGTGCCAAGTCCAGGTAGGCGAGCAACAGGAGTCGCAGTTCATTGGGCGCCGCGATCACCAGCCTGTAGGCAGCCTGGGGCGCCTCGGCCGGGACTGCCGCCTCGGCAGCGGGGCCGTCCTGGGCAGCGTCGGCAGCCCATGCACAGGGGCTCAGCGCGACGAAAGCCAGCCACAGCGGCGCGCGCGTGAACGGGCTCGCAAGGAAACGCCGGGCCGCCCCAAGTTTCCTTGACCCCCTCGGGGGGCGGACGACGTATGCCGTCGGCCTGGGGGCGCTCATTTGCTGAGCAGCCGCATCGCTCCTTCAAGCCCGGCCAGCGTGAGCGGAAACATGCGCTGGTTCATCAACTGCTGCACCACCGCGATGCTCTGCCGGTAGCCCCACACGCCCTGCGGCTCGGGGTTGATCCAGGCGAACTTCGGGAATGCATTCGTGAGCCGCTGCAGCCATTCGGCGCCCGGCTCTTCGTTGTTGTATTCGACGCTGCCGCCGGGCTGCAGGATCTCGTACGGGCTCATCGTCGCGTCGCCGACGAAGATCAACTTGTAGTCCTTGTTGAACTTGCGGATGATGTCCCAGGTGGGGAATTTTTCGCTGTAGCGGCGCCGGTTGTTCTTCCACATGAAGTCGTAGACACAGTTGTGGAAGTAGAAGAATTCGAGGTGCTTGAACTCGGTCT
>JANNKS010000226.1:0-7852 GCA_031396425.1 Rhizobacter sp.
AGTCATCCCTGCGCCGACACACGCTCGACTTTGCTCTCAAGTTTGTTCAATGCACTCAAATAGGCCTTGGCCGAGGCCACCACAATGTCCGGATCGGCGCCGACTCCGTTGACCACGCGTCCACCGAGTTGGAGCCGGACAGTGACCTCGCCTTGGGACTCGGTGCTGCCCGACGTGATGGCATTGACCGAATAGAGCAACATCTCCGCTCCGCTGTGAACGATCGATTCGATCGCCTTGAGACTGGCATCGACCGGGCCATTGCCATCGCTTTCAGCATGACGCTCCTTGTCACCGACCACAAACGCTACTCTGGCATGGGGCCGTTCGCCGGTTTCCGAGCGTTGGGCTAACGAGAGCAAACGGTAGTGCTCGTGCTGGGCCGTCACCGACTCTTCCATCACCAGGGCAAGAATGTCTTCATCGAAGATGTCGCTCTTGCGGTCTGCCAGTTCCTTGAACCTGGCAAAGGCGGCATTGACTTCGGCTTCCGACTCGAGCTCAATACCCAGCGTCTGCAAGCGCTGTCGAAAGGCATTGCGTCCGGACAACTTGCCGAGCACGATCTTGTTGGTCGCCCAGCCGACGTCTTCCGCACGCATGATCTCGTAGGTGTCCCTGGCCTTGAGTACACCGTCCTGATGGATGCCCGAAGCGTGCGCAAACGCATTTGCCCCCACCACCGCCTTGTTGGGTTGCACGACGAATCCGGTGGTCTGCGACACCAGGCGGGAGGCAGGCACGATTTGGGTCGTGTCGATGCCAAGCTCGAGTTTGAAATAGTCGCGCCGCGTGCGCACTGCCATCACCACTTCCTCGAGCGAGCAATTCCCTGCTCGTTCGCCCAGCCCATTGATCGTGCACTCAATCTGCCGCGCGCCACCAATCGTGACACCGGCCAACGAATTCGCTACCGCCATGCCAAGGTCGTTGTGGCAATGCACTGACCAGATCGCCTTGTCCGAATTGGGAATGCGCTCGCGCAGCGACTTGATGAAGTTGCCGTACAACTCGGGAATCGCGTAACCCACTGTGTCGGGGATGTTCAGCGTCGTGGCGCCCTCGTCAATCGCCGCTTCGAGCACGCGACACAGAAAATCAGGGTCCGATCGATAGCCGTCTTCGGGCGAGAACTCGACGTCGCCCGAAAGCTTGCGGGCGAATCGAACCGACAGCCTGGCCTGCTCATACACCTGCTCCGGCGTCATGCGCAACTTCTTCTCCATGTGCAAGGCACTGGTGGCGATGAAGAGATGAATGCGGGTGGCGTGCCCACCTTTCAGGGCCTCGGCGGCGCGTGCGATGTCACGATCGTTGGCGCGCGCCAGCGAACACACGACGCTGTCTTTGACGGCATGCGCAATGGCTTTCACACATTCGAAGTCGCCGTTCGAAGAGGCTGCAAAACCAGCCTCAATCACGTCCACCCTCATGCGCTCCAGCTGGCGCGCAATGCGCATCTTCTCGTCCTTGGTCATTGACGCTCCGGGTGATTGCTCGCCATCGCGCAAAGTCGTATCGAAGATGATCAGTTTGTCTGCCATGTTGAAACTCCTGTCGAACAAGAAAGGGTGGAATCGGAACTGTTCGTCAACCACAGCAAAACAAAACGGCCCGCTGCGGGTTGCAAACGGGCCGTGGTGACAGAACGAGACGCAGTCGATCAACCAGCCCTGGATGCTCCTAGAAGGCGTAGCGACGCGGAAATGCGCGAGTTCATGGTTGGAAATGTAGCATGTTTGAAGTCATGGCCGATGGCTGGCCAGTCTGCCCTTGCAAAGCATCAGCGGTGCAGGCCTTCTTCGTCGGGCTCGTCTGTGGACGTGGCGATCACGCTGACGGGTCGCCCCTTCATGCGTTTCCAGACATACACGCCATAGCCTGAAACACCGTAGACCATGAAGAGTCCGAACAACGCGCCGGGCAGGTGAATGTTGATGATCGCGATGCCCAACGCAATCGCGACGATCACGATGAATGGCACCGAACGCTTGTAGCTGACATCCTTGAAGCTGTAGAAGGGAACGTTGGTGACCATCGTCAATCCCGCATACAGCGTGAACACGAACGCGAGCCAGGTGAGCCAGGGGCCCTCGGTACCGCCTTGAAAGCCGGCGTTGTCCATCAGCCAGATGAACCCCACGACGACGGCTGCCGCAGCCGGGCTCGGCAGCCCCTGAAAGTAGCGCCGATCTACAACAGCCAGATTGGTGTTGAAGCGCGCCAGCCGAAGCGCTGCGCAGGAACAGTAAACAAAGGCGGCCACCCATCCCAGCTTGCCCAAGCCTTTCAATGCCCACTCGTACATGATGAGCGCCGGCGCCGCACCGAACGACACCATGTCCGACAGGCTGTCCATCTGTTCGCCGAAGGCGCTCTGCGTGTTGGTCATGCGCGCCACGCGCCCATCCAGGCTGTCCAGCACCATCGCGCAGAACACGCCGTAGGCCGCCTGCTCAAAGCGGCCGTTCATCGCCATCACGATCGAATAGAAACCCCCAAACAAGGCCGCGAGGGTGAACAGGTTCGGCAGAATGTAGATGCCCTTGCGACGAGGCCGCGGCCCCGATTCAACAGCATCCTGCGGATGAACTTCGTTCGGTTCGCTCATGGCCTCGTCGCTCTCGGTCTGGCAGTCTCGCCAAGGGATGGAACTATCCCCGTGGCAGACGAGCATACTTCAATCACCCGTCGCCTGGCGAACGGGCCGAAGCTCTGGCTGAGCAGAAGGCGACGGGGCAGACGCTAGTTCTTCGATTGATCAACGAGACGATTCTTCTTGATCCACGGCATCATGGCGCGCAGCTGCTCACCCACCACCTCGATCGGGTGCTCGGCCATCAATCGGCGCCGCGACATCAGGGTAGGCGCGCCGGCTCGGTTTTCGAGAATGAAACTCTTGGCGTACTCGCCGCTTTGGATGTCCTTCAATACCTTGCGCATGGCCTGGCGTGTCTCATCCGTGACGATCTTGGGCCCGGTCACGTATTCGCCATACTCCGCGTTGTTCGAGATCGAATAGTTCATGTTGGCGATACCGCCTTCATAGATCAGGTCAACGATCAGCTTCAACTCGTGCAGGCATTCGAAATAGGCCATCTCGGGCGCATAGCCTGCCTCGGTCAGGGTTTCAAACCCGGCCTTGATCAGCTCAACCGCACCGCCGCACAACACGGTCTGCTCGCCAAACAGATCGGTTTCGGTTTCTTCGCGGAAGTTCGTTTCGATCACCCCCGCTTTGCCGCCGCCATTGGCTGCGGCGTAACTCAGTGCCAGGTCGCGCGCCTTGCCCGTACGGTCGGCATGCACCGCAATCAAGTGCGGCACGCCGCCCCCCTGCGTGTAGGTCGAGCGCACCGTGTGCCCGGGTGCCTTGGGCGCCACCATCCAGACATCAAGATCCTCGCGCGGCACAACCTGCCCGTAGTGCACATTGAAACCGTGTGCAAAGGCCAGTGATGCCCCCTGCTTGATGTTGGGCTCCACATCATTCTTGTAGACGGCTGCAATCTGCTCGTCAGGCAAGAGCATCATCACCACGTCGGCCGCTTTCACGGCTGCGGCGACATCGGCAACGCGCAAGCCTGCCTTTTCGGCCTTGTTCCACGAGGCCCCGCCGCGGCGCAGGCCCACGGCGACCTTGACACCACTGTCATTCAGGTTTTGCGCATGGGCGTGCCCCTGCGAACCATAACCAATGATCGTGACGTTCTTGCCTTTGACCAAGCTGAGATCAGCGTCCTTGTCGTAGTAAACCTTCATAGAGTTCTCCTTCGTCTTGTAGCGGGCAACGGGACTCAAACGCGCAGGATGCGCTCGCCGCGACCGATCCCGCTGGTGCCGGTGCGCACGGTTTCCAAAATGGCGCTGCGGTCGATCGCCTCGATGAAGGCGTCGAGTTTGCCGGCATCGCCAGTCAATTCGATCGTGTAGCTCTTTTCGGTCACGTCAATGATGCGCCCGCGGAAAATGTCGGCCATGCGCTTCATTTCCTCGCGCTCCTTGCCCACTGCTCGCACCTTGATCAGCATCAGTTCACGCTCGGTGAACGCGCCTTCGGTCAAGTCAACCACCTTGATGACCTCGATCAGCCGATTCAGGTGCTTGGTGATCTGTTCGATCACCTCGTCAGACCCGGTGGTGACGATCGTCATGCGCGACAGCGACGCGTCTTCGGTGGGCGCCACCGTCAGGCTTTCGATGTTGTAGCCGCGCGCCGAGAACAAGCCAACGACGCGCGACAAAGCCCCCGGCTCGTTCTCGAGCAGCAATGCAATGATGTGTTTCATGTTGTTGGTTCAGCGCCCCCCTCAGCCCGCCGGCGGTAACCGGCAGGCCTAGGCGACGCTGGATTGAATTCGATTCAGAGTTGATTGCCGAAGTTGACGGTCACGTTCCGTGAACTGGCCAATGAGTGCGGTAACACCCACCACCCAAGCCACGTTCGGTCGACTACAGGTCTTCGGATCCCAGCAGCATCTCGGAGATGCCCTTTCCGGCCTTGACCATGGGCCAGACGTTTTCCGTCGGGTCGGTACGCACATCAAGGAAAACCGTTCTGTCCTTGAGCTTGATCGCCTCGCGCAAAGCCGGTTCGACGTCGCCCGGTTTGTCGACCCGCAGGCCGACATGCCCATAGGCCTCGGCCAGCTTGACGAAGTCGGGCAGTGCATCCATGTAGCTGTGGGAATACCTGCCGCCGTAGTCGATCTGTTGCCACTGCCGCACCATCCCGAGGTAGCGGTTGTTCAACGAAACGATCTTCACAGGCGTCTTGTACTGCAGACAGGTCGACAGTTCCTGGATGCACATCTGGATCGAACCTTCGCCGGTGATGCAGAAAACATCGGCATCGGGCTTGGCCAACTTGATGCCCATCGCATACGGCAATCCAACCCCCATGGTTCCCAAGCCGCCGGAGTTGATCCAGCGCCGAGGTTCTTCAAAGCCATAGTACTGCGCGGCCCACATCTGGTGCTGGCCGACATCGGAGGTGACATACACGTCGCGGCCCTTGTTCATATCCCAGAGCTTCTCGACCACGAACTGGGGTTTGATGACCTCGGAGCTGTCTTTGTAGCTCAAGCAATCCTGCTTGCGCCAGCCATTGATGTCTGCCCACCAGCCAGACAGCGCGGCTGCATCCGGCTTGGCCGAGTTCTCCTTGATCTGGGCGATCAGATCCTGGAGCACATCCTTCACGTCACCGACGATGGGAATGTCCACCTTCACCCGTTTGGAGATCGACGACGGGTCGATATCAATGTGAATGATCTTGCGCTCGACGCTGGCAAAGTGCTTGGGGTTGCCGATGACCCGGTCGTCGAAGCGTGCTCCCACCGCCAGCAGGACGTCGCAGTTCTGCATCGTCATGTTGGCTTCGTAGGTGCCGTGCATTCCAAGCATGCCGAGAAACTGGGGGTCACTGGCCGGGTAGGCTCCCAGGCCCATCAACGTGTTTGTGCAAGGGTAGCCCAACAGTCGAACGAGCTCGCGCAATTCCGCGCACGCGTTGCCCAGGATCACGCCGCCGCCGGTGTAGACATAGGGCCGCTTTGCGCCCAGAAGCAACTGCACCGCTTTGCGAATCTGGCCACCATGGCCTTTGCGCACCGGGTTGTACGAACGCATCTCCAGTGTTGCGGGGTAGCTGAAGGGTGCCGTCTTGAGCGAGACATCCTTGGGAATGTCAACGACGACCGGGCCGGGGCGGCCGGTGCGGGCGATGTGAAACGCCTTCTTGATCGTCAAGGCGAGTTCGCGCACGTCCTTGACCAGGAAGTTGTGCTTCACGATCGGTCGGGTGATGCCCACCGTGTCGCATTCTTGGAAGGCATCCAGGCCGATCGCCGGCGTCGGCACCTGGCCGGTGATGATCACCATCGGGATCGAATCCATGTAGGCGGTGGCGATGCCGGTGACGGCATTGGTCACGCCCGGGCCGCTGGTGACCAGTGCCACACCCACCTCGCCAGTGGCACGGGCGTAGCCGTCAGCGGCGTGCACGGCAGCCTGCTCATGGCGTACCAGCACGTGCTCGATGGTGTCTTGTTTGTAGAGTGCGTCGTAGATGTAGAGCACCGCCCCGCCCGGGTAGCCCCACATGAACTTGACGTTTTCGGCCTGCAGGCAGCGGACCAGTATCTCGGAGCCGTTCAACTCAGCCGCTGTGGGCGCTGGGGCGGGGGGTTGCAGCGATGCCGTGACGGCCCGCTTGACATCTGCGGAAGACATTTCCATAAAAAGACCTCTGTGAAATTCTCTGACGAAAATCCATCGGTGCGCCTTCTCGAGCCCTCGTGAGGCGGATGCGGAGCCTGGCAGATCAAAAACAAACGGCCCTCTCGGATGAGCGGGCCGGCTACAGACCATCGACGCTTTGTGCGAAGCAGCATTATTGCACCAGACCGGGCCGGCGCCCCGGCCCAGCGCGGAGCATGCGCACCACGGTGCGATAATTCTGGGTGGTTTGGGACTGCCCCAAAACCGGGTGCTGCGGATCAGTCTTGGCGAGCGACAAAGAACTCTCGGATTTCCTCAAAAGCGTTGAGAAGCGTGCCTTCAAGCGCACCGTGTACGCGGTGCGCGACGACGATGCGGCACTCGATGTGGTGCAGGACTCGATGATCCGGCTTGCCGACAAATACGCTGACCGGCCACCGGCCGAGTTGCCGTTGCTTTTTCAGCGCATCCTGTCCAACGCCACAATGGACTGGTTCAGGCGCCAGAAAGTGCGCCGGGCGGTACTCAAGAACATGTCGGATTTCGACGTCGACCCTAGCGACGGCGAGTTTGATTTGCTGGAGAGCCTGGAGTCGGCTGAGGGCATGCTGGGTGCCGAAAGCGCCGCCGACACGGTGTCCCGGTCACAAATCTTGCTTCTCATTGAGGCGCAGGTGGCCGAGTTGCCCCGGCGTCAACGAGAGGCCTTCCTGCTGCGTTACTGGGAAGAACTGGATGTGGCTGAAACGGCATCGGTCATGGGCTGCTCGGAGGGCAGCGTCAAGACACACTGCTCTCGGGCAGTGCACGCCCTGGCCAAGGCACTTCGAATCAAGGGAATCGCGCCGTGAACAAGACCACCCCATTGCCAAACAGGCCGCCAGCGGCGCTGCACCTTGAATCGCTTGAAGGCCAAGTGGCATTGCGCTTGGCCGCCGCTCTAAGCCTGGGCGCTGAAGCGCTGCCGCACGACATTGCCGAGCGCCTGCGCTTTGGCCGAGAGCGGGCCTTGACGCTGGCACGCCAGCAGCGCCTGGGCGCTGCGCTGGTGGCGGCGCCGCAGTTGGTGTCCACCTCGGGCCGATCGGCTGTGTTGGGTGGGCCGCCGTCGCTTTGGCTTCGGCTGGCTTCGGCCCTGCCGCTGGTGGTGCTGGTGGCCGGGCTGGTGCTGATCCAACAGCACCATGACTTTGAACAAATCTCTGCCGCAGCAGAAATCGACAGTGCCTTGCTGGCCGATGAGTTGCCACCCGCCGCCTATGGCGACCCGGGCTTCTCCGAGTTCTTGCGCAGCGTAGAAACACCTTGACGGTGGCCGGGAGGTGAGTTTGCGTCCCGGTTGGGGTTGCCTGCTGTCGGCAGTTTGTATGGGCCTGGCGGTCTTGCCGGCCACCGGGTTGGGCCAAGCGCCGGCCACCGCAGCGGCCGGCACCGCCAGCCGGCCCGACGCCAGTGGGCCGTCATGGCCCAGTTTGACGGTCCAACAACGCACCGCCCTGGAGCCACTGAAGCGCGACTGGTCCGGCATTGATGCGTCCCGGAAAACGAAGTGGCTTGAAGTCGCTGCCCGGTTTCCCACCATGCCTGCGGCTGACCAGCAGCGGGTGCAAGAGCGCATGGCCGAATGGGC
>JANNKS010000233.1:0-3856 GCA_031396425.1 Rhizobacter sp.
CGCTTGTCCAGCGCATACAGATTGAGCTGCGGCCGCTGCGCCACCGAGCGCGCAAAGGCCAGCCCGACCGGGATCACCAGCGCATCGTTGGCATTGCCGGCCTGGGTGTAGGCCTCGGCCAGCTGGGCCGTCATCTCGGGCGCGTCGGCATAGGCCCAGGACATGAAGAACACCGGCTTGGCGCCGTGGCGGCGCACCGTGTCGCTGTGCTTCTTCGCGAACTCGTGGAACTGCGGCCCGAACGTCGGGTGCACCGGGCATTGGCTGCAGTCCATCATGATCGCGATGTCGAACAGGCGCTCGAACTTGTTCATCACGATGCGGTTGTCGGGCGTGAACGAGTACGAGCTCAGCGCGTTGGGGCGGAAATACGACTCGACGTCGTGCCAGCCGAAGCCCGACGCGCTGATCGTCGCCGACACGCTGCGCAGCGTGCGCCGCGGAGTGGACGCGCCGAGCAATCCGATCACGTGCCCGTGCAGGCTGTTGTTGTAATAGAAGAAGCTGTTGCCGATGTAGAGCGCCGAAGTGAGGTTGTCCAGCCCAAGGTCCTTGACGCTCGGTTTGGTCTGCGCGGCGGCCGGGCCCGCCAGGCCGGCCATCAGCAGCACGGCGCAGATCAGGGATTGAAGTGACTTGGAGGCAGGGGTCGGGGACACAGGGAATTCCTCAGGGCAACAGGGATGGGTCCGCGGCTTTTCGCGCGGGGCATGGGCCTTTTCTACCTCAATCGCGCCAGGCGCACCATCCCTAGTGGCCCGAAGGGCCTACGATCATCGTGCCGAGGCCATCGGCGCACGCTTGCACGAAACCCCATGACCACCCCCATCCAACGCGCCGAATTCGGCCCGGTCACCATCTACTTCGGCGAAAAGACCGGCAAGTACCCGGACGGCAACCAGGTGATCGTGCGCGGCCGTGACACGACGGCCGCGTTCGACACGCCGCAGGTCGCGAACCGCATCGGCGCGGCGCTCGACACGGTCGACCTGGTGATCCTGGGCCATGTGCACGAAGACCACATGGCCGGGCTGCACCGCCTGCCGCACGCGCCGGTGCACGTGCACGAAGCCGACCTGCTGGCGGCGCAGAGCTGGGAAGGCCTGAGCCGCCACTACGGCTACCCACCCTCGGTGTTGACCCCGCTGAAGGCGAAGATCGAAACCGAATTCCACTACCGGCCGCGCCCGGACGCGATGGCCTACACCGACGGCGCGCTCTGGGACCTGGGCGGTGTGCGCGTGCGCGCCGTGCACCTGCCGGGCCACACCGCCGGGCATTGCGTGCTGCTGGTCGAGCCGCACGGCATCGCGTTCATCGGCGACTTCGACCTGTCCAGCTTCGGCCCGTATTACGGCGACGCCACCTCCCAGCCTCGGCGCGTTCCGGCGCTCGCTGGCGCGGCTCGAGGAGCTGCCCGCGCAGGTGTGGATCACGTCGCACCACCGGGGCGTATTGACCGACAGGGGCGCCTTCGTCAGCGCGCTGCACGCGTTCAGCGCGCGCCTGGACGAGCGCGAGGCGCGCCTGCTGCAGATGCTCGCTGCCGGACCGCGCACGCTGGCCGAGCTGGTGCGCCAGCGGCTGCTCTACCCGCCCACGCACCAGGAGCTGTGGATCGACCAGGCCGAACAGCGCTCGATCGCCCAGCATCTGGACGAGCTCGTCGCAACGGGCCGCGTCCAGCAGGACGCCGATTCGCGCTTCGCGCTCGCGGCAGCCTGACCCGGCTCAGCGCGCGGCCTGCGACAGCAGCCGGTGGTAGAAGCGCACCATGTCGGCCAGCTGGGTGACGGCGATGCGCTCGTCGGTGCCGTGCACACGCGGCAGGTCTTCGGCAGTGAAGCGAACCGGCATGAAGCGGTAGACCTGGTCGGCGATGGGCTCGAAGTGTTTGGAGTCGGTGCCGGCGATCACCAGGCCGGGCGCCACCATCGCGTCGGGGAACACCTCGCGGATGGTCCGCTCGATCGTCTGGTAAGCCGGTGCACCGGCTGTCGAGATCCGCGACGGCTCGACCGGCGTGTCGATGGCCTTGATCTCGATGCGCTCATCTGCGACCACGCGCTTCACGTGCTCGATCACCGACGCCGAGCTGTCGCCCGGCAGGAGCCGGAAGTTGACCACTGCTTGAGCCTCGCCCGGCAGCACGTTGGCCTTGTTGCCGGCGCTGAGGATCGTCATCGCGGTGGTCGACCGCATCATCGCGTTGGTCGCCGCACCCTTCGTCAACATGCCCTCCACCACCGGGCGGAACAGCCACAGGTTGGACATCGGCAGGCGCTGCGCGAACGGCAACTCGGGTGCGATGGTCGCAAACATCTCGCCGGCCACACCGCGAATGCCGCCGGGCACCGGCTGCTGGTCGAGCCGGGCCAGCGCACCGGCGAGCCTGCCGATCGCACTCGCCCCCGTGCCGGTCGGTGGCATCGATGAGTGGCCCGGTGGCGCGGTGGCGGTCAGGCGCAACGACATGCCGCCCTTTTCGGCCAGCCCGATCAGCGCCAGCGGCGCCTTCACGCCCGGCAGGATGCCCTCGGTCACGGCGAGGCCCTCGTCCAGCACGAAGTCGAGCTGCACACCGCGCTGCTTGAGCAGCGCGACGATCTGCAGGGCGCCGTCGCGCCCGCCCACTTCCTCGTCGTGGCCGTACACCAGGTACACCGTGCGCTGCGGCTTGAAGCCGGCCTTGATCAGCATCTCCACCGCCTCGAGCTGGGTGATCAGGTTGCTCTTGTTGTCCAGCGCCCCGCGCCCCCAGACGAAGCCGTCTTCCACCACGCCGGCGAACGGCGGTTTCTTCCACAAGGTGTCGGTGCCGGGCGCCACCGGCACCACATCCTGGTGCGCGAGCAGCGCGATCGGCCTGGCCTTGGTCTCGCTGCCCGCCCAGGTGAACAGCAGGCTGTGGCCACCGACCACTTCGCGGCCGAGCGTGGCGTGCACGAGCGGGTAGCGCGCTTTCAGGTGCGTGTGCAGCGCGTCGTACGCAGCGGCCAGGCCGGCCGGGTCGAGCAGGCCGGTGACGGTCTTGGCGCGCACCGCGATGACCAAGGATTCGGCCGCTGCCGCGCCGTCGATCGCCAGCGGCGCCAGCGCCGGCACCTGAACCTGGCGCGAGCCCTGGCGAAAGGTATTGACCGCCACGGCGGCCGCCAGCAGCACCAGCAGTGCGAGCAGGCCCAGCAGAAGGCGTTTGATCATCGGGGGTTCCTCGTGGGGGCGAAGTTCGGGTAGCGATTTCGGGTAGCGACTTCGGCTGCCGACTTCGGGCGCCGACTTCGGACCACGGTCGACAGTGCGAGCATAGGCGAGACCGGGATCGACTCCTCCGCGATGCTGCGCTGTTGCCCCGTTGCCCGCAGGGCGCCCGCGGTGTCGCACCTCAGGGTTCGATGCCTCTGTCGCACCCGGTCAGCGTTTCGCTGTCGAGCGCCGCGCGGCGATCATGCCCTTCAGCGCGTGGCTTTCGAATGGATTGGTCAGCGTCCAGGAGCCGTCGAACTGGAAGGCGCCCAGCGCAACGCTGCGCACCGAGTCGATCGCGAGCGTTTTCGCGGCCGCGTTGCCAAGCGCCAGCGCGGCGACGTCGACGCTGCCGCGCAGCGGCGTGATCCGGGCTTCCTCGAAGCGGTAGTCGATGAATGAATAGAGCCAGCCGTGCAGCGGGTTGGGCGTGATGATCGGCTGGTCCATCAGCGCACGCACCGCGCCCACGTTCTCGAAGTCGTAGTACGAACCCACCGACCCGTCAACGAGCAGTCGCGCGCTGAGCACCGGCTCACCGCTGATCAACTCGCGCACCACCTGGCGCGCCGCCGGCCCGGCGACGCGCGCGAGGTGTTTGCGGTAGCCG
>JANNKS010000655.1:0-5466 GCA_031396425.1 Rhizobacter sp.
CTACGCGATGGTGTCGGGTGCGTCGGTCGGCGCGCTGTTCCTCGGCGGCGTGGTGCCGGGGGTGCTGATGGCGCTGTTGATGATGCTCGTGGTGCACGTCATCGCGACGCGCCGCAACATGCCGCGCGAAGAGCGGGTGCCGCTGCGCGAGTGGCCGGCGATCGCATTTCGCGGGGCGTTGCCGCTGTCGATGCCGCTCGTGCTGCTCGGCGGCATCTACTCGGGTGTGTTCACCCCCACCGAAGCGGCCGCCGTGGCGGCGCTGCACGCGCTGTTGCTCGCCGGCGTGGTGTACCGGGCGCTCAGCTGGCGCAGCCTGTACGGCGTGTTGCTCGAGTCGACCCGCGCCAGCGCCGTCATCACGATCGTGCTGGCCGGTTCGTTCATCCTCAACTACGCATTCACCGCCGAAGGCGTGCCGCAGGCGCTGGGCCAGTGGGTTGAAGCGATGCAGCTCTCCCGGCTGCAGTTCCTGTTGATGGTCAACCTGCTGTTCCTGGTGCTGGGTTGTTTTCTCGACGTGTCGGTGCTGCTGCTGGTGTTCGTGCCGATGCTGCTGCCGTCGGTCAAGGCGCTGGGCATCGACCTGGTGCACTTCGGCGTGCTGGTGGTGCTGAACATGATGATCGGGCTGATCACGCCGCCGTTCGGCATGCTGCTGTTCGTCACCAAGGCGCTGACCGGCATTCCCATCGCCGAAATGCTGCGCGAGGGCTGGATGTTCATCGTGATGCTGCTGCTGTTGCTGCTCGCGATGACGCTGTTCCCGCAGATCGTGCTGTGGTTGCCGCAGACGATGGGGTATGCAGGCAAGTAGTGCTTCAACGGACTGCGCACCGCCAGACGCAGGCCGGGAAGTCGGCCGCATTGACCTTGACCAGGAACTCGGCCTTGTCGCTGGCGGTACCTGCGGGGCCCGCGTCACTCAGACCGCGCCACGCAACTCGCGGTGCAGCCAGGCGCGTGCCAGCGCCCAATCGCGTTTGACGGTGGCGAGCGACAGCTCCAGCACCTGCGCGATCTCTTCGTTTTCCAGCCCACCGAAGAACTTCAGCTCCACCACCTTGGCGGCACGCGCATCGACCTGTTCGAACGCGAGCAAGGCATCGTGCACCGCCACCACATCGGCGGGGGTGTCGCTACCAATCTGCTGCGCCTCGGTGAGGTCCAGCGAAACGAGCGCTGCGTCGCGCTTTTCGCTGCGTTTGGCGACCGCGTGGTTGACCAGGATGCGTCGCATCATCGTCGAGGCCACGGCCAGGAAGTGACCTCGATTGGCCCAGCGCGTGCGGGACTGCTCAGCCATGCGGAACCAGGCTTCATGCGCGAGCGCCGTCGCGCTTAAGGTGTGGCCGGGCGCTTCGCGTTGCAACTGGCCGCGCGCGGCGCGCCGCAGCTCGTCGTACAGCAGCGTGAAGAGTTGATTGCCGGCTTGCGGCCCGGCGCTGTCGAGCTGGGTCAGCCATTGGGTGACGTCGTCTAGCGAAGGCTGCATCGGACACCGGACCTCGTGCTTCAGTGTCGCACGCCCACGAGTCTGACGCGCCGGTCTGTCGCGCTGAGTTGTGCTCGCGCCGGGGCGAGTCGCGCCGGCACCCGGAACCGGTGAGCCTTTTGCCCGAGTTTTCGGGCGTAAGGAAGCAGTGGGAACTTTTCACCCACACACCGCTGTCATCAAGGAGCTTGCAATGCGTTCGATTTCAAACTGGATCAAGACCACCACCCTCACCGTCGCCAGCGCCGCTGCGCTGGTTGCCTGCGGAGGCGGCGACAGCGCCCCTGCTGCCGCGCCCACCGTGTCGGGCGTCGCCGCCGTCGGCCAACCATGGGCGGGCGCCACCGTCAGCCTGCGCTGCGCCGACGCCGCCACCAGCACCACCACCACCGATGTGGGGGGTGCCTACAGCATGAGCTTTGCCGGCCGCACTGCGCCGTGCGTGCTGCGGGCCAGCGGCGGCACGATTGGCGGTGCCGCGACGACCTTGCAATTGCACTCGCTGGCCACTGCGGCGGGCGTGGCCAACCTGACGCCGCTGACCCAACTTGCCACCGCGCATGTGGCTGGCGGTGCGACCAGCGGGCTGTATGACAATTTCGACGCTGCGGCGATCGCCAGAGTCACCAACGCGGCGCTGAGCACGGCCCGAGCTGCCGTCATCGCCAGCCTGAATGCACAAACCCTCGGCGATGTATCTGCACTGGGCGACTTCGTTCGGGCGGTGTTCCAGGCCGTCGCGACAAACGCCTACGACCTGGCGCTCGAAGCGCTCGCGCAAGCGATGGCGGGCCGCGGCCTGACGCTGGCCAATGTGGAGGCGACGTTGCTCGCCGGTGGCGGTGGTGGCGGCGGCGGCGGCACGACGACCTGCAATACGGCGCTGTTCCAGCCCGGTTCGGTGCGCGAGGCCACGCAGTCCGACCTGACTGCACGGGCCGGCACCTACGCGGGTGAGGAATATACGCAGACCGGTTTTCCACCGAATCTCGTCGAGACCGTGCTGGGCCCGGTCAGCCTCGTGCTCACCAGCAGCGGCAGCGTCAGCTACAACGGTGCGGCGCTGGCCCTCGAATCGATGTGCGTCGACACCGGCTCCGCCTTTGCCAGCCTGCTCTACCTGCACTTTGCCAATGGCCACATTGACCTGTTCGTGAGTGACCTGATGAGCGGCATTTCGCCCGCGTCCGTGCCGCCAGCGTTCGTGCTGGTGCGCGGCAACAAGTCCTGAACGAACTGAGAGCGACCCCCGCCGCGGCACCGGCACGGTGCCGCAGCGGATAAGCTCGCCCGCTACAGGCCCCGGCAATGCCCCCCAACGATCAAACTCACGTCGCTTGGCCTCAGGTCAAGGCGCTGTTCGAGCGCGCGCTCGACTGCGCGCCGCCTGAGCGCGAGGCGCTGCTCGCCGCCGCCGGCGTTGCCGAGACGGTGCGCGCCGAGGTGCGTTCGCTGCTCGCGCACCATGCCGAGTCGACCGGCGAGCAGGGTTTCCTCTTCGATTCACCCAGCGCGCGGCATGCGGCGCCACCGAGTCGCGCGGGGGAGCGCTTCGGTGCCTGGCAGATAGTGCGCCTGCTGGGCGCCGGTGGCATGGGCGATGTGTTCGAAGCGCGCCGCGCCGACCAGAGTTTCGAGGGCCGCGCGGCGATCAAGTTGCTCAAGCGCGGCATGGACAGCGAGGGCGTGCTGCGCCGCTTTGCACAGGAACGCCAGGCGCTGGCGCGCCTCAACCACCCGAACATTGCACGCCTGTTCGACGCCGGCCTGAGCCCCGACGGATTGCCGTACTTCGTGATGGAGTACGTCGACGGCCTGACGATCGATGCGGCCGCCTGGGCGCGCCCGCTCGAACAGCGCCTCGCGCTGTTCCTGCAGCTGGCCGACGCCGTCTCGCACGCGCACCGTAACCTGCTGGTGCACGGCGACCTCAAGCCTGGGAACGTGCTCGTCACCGGCGA
This sequence comes from Rhizobacter sp., assembly GCA_031396425.1. Lineage (GTDB taxonomy): Bacteria > Pseudomonadota > Gammaproteobacteria > Burkholderiales > Burkholderiaceae_C > JAEMQF01. The sequence goes on from JANNKS010000655.1 coordinate 3,457, forward strand.
CGGGCAGGTCAAGCTGCTCGATTTCGGCATCGCCAAGGCGCTCGAACCAGACCGCCCTCACGCCACCGGCGACATCACGCTGGGCGCGCCGCGGCCCTTCACGCCCAACTACGCCAGCCCGGAGCAGATTCGCGGCGAGGCCGTGGGCACCGGGACCGACATCTATTCGCTGGGCGTTCTGCTCTACCTGATGCTCACCGGCGCGCGCCCGTATGGGCGCAGCGCTGCCACGCCGCAAGACGCCGCGCGCGCCGTGCTGGAAGAAGAACCCTCGCGCCCGAGCACGCTTCTCGCCAACCCGACCGCCGATGCGCACTGGCTGCGCAACCGGCGGCGGCTCGCGGGTGACCTCGACAACATCCTGCTCAAGACGCTCGAGAAGCGCGTCGAAGCGCGTTACGCCACCGTCGATGCGTTGGCGGCCGACATTCGCGCGTTTCGCGATGGCTACCCGGTGACCGCACATGCACCGCGCGTCAGCTACCTCGCCGCGAAGTTTATGCGCCGCCATCGTCCCGCGGTGATCGTGGGCGTGGTGGCGCTGTTCGGCCTGCTCGGTGCACTGGGCGCCGCCGGGTGGCAGGCGCAACAGGCCGAGGCGGCGCGCCAGCTGGCGGAGCGCCGTTTCACGCAGGTGCGCCAGCTCGCCACCAGTCTGGTGTTTCGCTACCACGACGGCATCGTCAACCTGCCCGGCACGCTGGCCCTGCGCGAGGCTTTGCTTTCCGACGCGGTCGCGACGCTGGACAGCATCGTCGCGGAAGGCAGCGTCGAGCCGACACTCGCGCGCGAACTCGCCGAAACCTACTTTCGGGTCGCGGTATTGCAGGGCGAACAGTACTCGCCCAGCCAAGGTCGGCTGGACGACGCGCAGCGCAACCTCGACAAGGCGATTGCGCTGCTGCCGCGCTACATCGCACACCCCGTCGCACACCCCGTCGCGCAACCCGATCTGGCGCCGGCGGCGCTCAACGGCGCGGTCGACATCTGGCTGGCGCACTCGGCGCTGCAGGCGCGGCGCGGCCAGCTCAGCCACGCCCGCCAGGCGCTCGAGCAAGCGCAAGCGCTCGCCGAACGCGCGCTCGCGGCGGCGCCGCATGACCTGCAGGGCTTGTCGCGCGTGGCGACGATTCAGGGCCACCTCGGCATGATCGTGGGCGGCAGCGGCGCGAGCGCGAACCTGGGCCGGGCGCGCGAGGCCGTGGCCTACTTCGAGCGGGCGCGCGAACACTTCGCGAAGCTGGTGCAGCGCGAGCCGGGCAATCCGGAATGGATGCATCAGCAGGCCTGGGGATTGCATCTGAGCTTGCAGTCGCAAGTGTTGCTCGGGCAGACGGCACAGGCGGTGGCTTCGAGTGTGCACCTGATATCGCTGCGCGACCGGGCCGCGGCGCTGCAGCCCGACAACGCGCATTTCCGCCACCAGACGGCGATGGCGCGCCTGGCCAGTGCCGCCGCGCTCTCGGCCGCCGGGGAACACGAGCGCGCGCTGGCCTACGTGGACGCTGGCGAGACCATCATTCGGGGCATTCTGCGCGGCGAGCCGGGCAACAAAACAGCGCGGCGCGATTCGACCATCCTGACTTTCGTGCGCGGGCGTCTTCTGTGGGCAGGCGGGCGCGAGGCGCAGGCGCGGCCGTTGCTCGCCCGCGCGTTGAGCGAGCTGCCGGTGGCGACCGAGCTGCGCGAAGACTTTTACATGGCACGCTGGCGCGCCGAGGCGTTGATCGTGTCGGCGCGCGCGTGGGTCGGCGCCGACGCGGCCAAAGCGCAGGGCTTCGCGCGCGAGGCCGCCGAACTGATGCGCGCGCACGCGGGCGTCGCCGAAAATGCGCCATGCCATTGGGGCCTGGCACTGGCGCTGGGTGAGCAGGCTGCGGCGCTCGCCGCGCTTGGCCGCGGGGACGATGCGGCAAGCCATGCCAAACAGGCGCTCGAACAGTGGCGGCTCGGCACGCCCGAAGGCGAGCCGCCCGCCGCATATGCGCGCAGGCTGGCGCGCGATCGGGC
>JANNKS010000265.1:0-11564 GCA_031396425.1 Rhizobacter sp.
GGAAAAGGCGCCGGTGCTGACGAATGTGATCGTGTTCATCGGCCTTTTGTTGATCTTCAATGCGCTGTCGGGCTGGATCTTCGACCACACCATCAAGGCCTTTGCCAGCCCGTTCCCGAAGAATTCGGCGCTCGCCAGCGCCTACTTCTCGGCGCATCAGCTGGGTTCGGCGGTGGTGTTGCTCGCGGTGCTGCTCGGTCTGTTCGCGTTCTTCCGTTTCACGCCGATCGGCCTGGCGATGCGCGCCGCGGCGCAGAACCCCGACTCGGCGCGGCTGGTGGGCATTCGCGTGTCGTGGATGCTGGCGTTGGGCTGGGGTCTGGCCGCAGCGATCGGTGCGGTGGCCGGCATGATGGTCGCACCCGTTGTCTTTCTCGACCCGAACATGATGGCGGGCATCCTGCTTTACGGGTTCGCGGCGGCGTTGCTCGGCGGCATTGACAACCCGCTCGGCGCGGTGATCGGCGGCTTCGTCGTCGGTGTGCTGGAGAATCTGCTCGGTGCCTACGTGATCGGCACCGAGTTGAAGCTCAGCGTTGCGCTGGTGCTGATCGTGGCCACCTTGACGCTGCGCCCTGACGGCCTGTTCGGCAAACGCGTGGTGACTCGCGTATGAAGCCTGTCGACCGCAAGTGGGTCTGGCTGGCCAGCGCGCTGCTCATCGTGGCGTTGTTGGTGCTGCCGTTCCTGGTGAAGAACTACCGCGTGTTCCAGTTCAACCTGGTGCTGGTCTATGCGGTGGCGATTCTGGGGCTGAACATGCTCACCGGCTTCAACGGCCAGATCTCGCTCGGCCATGGCGCCTTCTACGCGTTTGGTGCCTACGCGGCGGCCATCCTGATGGACAAGGCGGGCATGCCGTACTGGGCAACGCTGCCGTTCGCCTTCGTGCTGTGTTTCGCCTTCGGCTTCGTGGTGGGCTTTCCGGCGCTCCGCCTGGCCGGCCACTACCTGGCGCTTGCCACGTTCGCCTTGGCGCTGGCGGTGCCGCAGTTGTTGAAATACAAGCGGCTCGAAGGCTACACCGGCGGCGTGCAAGGCATTGTGTTGAACAAACCCGAACCGCCTTTCGCGTTCAGTCTGTTCGGCCAGCCGCTCAGCGCCGACCGCTGGCTCTACTTCTTCACGCTGCTGGTGGCGGCCGTGATGTTTCTGCTCGCGTGGAACCTGCTGCGCGGGCGCGTCGGGCGCGCGCTGATCGCGGTGCGCGACCACCCGATTGCCGCCACCGCGATGGGCATCAACCTGCCGATCTTCAAGTCGCTCACGTTCGGTGTGTCGGCCGGCATCACCGGGCTGGCGGGTGCGCTCGGGGCGATCGTGGTGGCCTTCGTGTCGCCCGACAGTTTCACCGTACAGTTGTCGATCTTCCTCCTGGTGGGCGTGGTGGTCGGCGGCCTGGCGTCGATTCCGGGGGCGATCTTCGGCGGCATCTTCATCCAGTTCGTGCCCAACATCGCCGACGAAATGTCCAAGTCGGCGCCGGCCGCGATCTACGGCGTGCTGTTGATCGGCCTGATGTACCTGGCGCCCACCGGCGTGATGGGTGGTTTGAATCGACTCTGGGCGCGGTGGCGCACCAAGAGCGCGGGTTGATCCGGTCAACCCGCTGCCGACCCTGGCGTTTGCTGTGCACTCTCACGAAAGGAAATCTCCGTCATGAAACTCAAGTCCTTCGCTCTCACTCTCGCAAGCCTGGCTTCGTTGGCGATCGCCGGTTCCGCAATGGCGCAGAAGAAATACGATCCTGGAGCGACCGACAAGGAAATCAAGGTCGGCCACATCAACCCCTATTCGGGGCCGGCGTCGGCGTACGGTGCAATCGGCAAGGCGATCGGCGCTTACTTCGACAAGGTGAATGCCGAAGGCGGCATCAATGGCCGCATGGTCAAGTTCATCACGCTCGACGACGGCTACAACCCGGCCAAGACGGTCGAGCAGGCGCGCAAGCTGGTCGAGCAGGAGGAAGTGTTGTTGATCTTCCAGCCGCTGGGCACGCCACCGAACTCGGCAATCCACAAGTACATGAACGACAAGAAGGTGCCACATCTGTTCGTGGCCACCGGCGCCACCAAGTGGGGCGACCCGAAGAATTTTCCCTGGACCATGGGCTACCAACCCAACTACCAATCGGAGTCGAAGGTCTTCGCGGCGCACATCATGGAGACCAAACCGAACGCGAAGATCGCGATCCTTTATCAGAACGATGACTACGGCAAGGACTACCTGAAGGGTTTCGAAGACGGCCTGGGCGACAAGGCCAAGACGATGATCGTCTCGAAAATCACCTATGAAGTGACCGACCCGACGGTGGACAGCCAGATGGTGTCGCTGAAGGCCTCCGGCGCGGACACCTTCTTCAACGTCACGACGCCGAAATTTGCCGCACAGGCGATCAAGAAGGCCGCCGAGTTGGGCTGGAAGCCGACGCACTACCTCAACAGCGTGTCGAGTTCGGTCGCCACCGTGCTCGTGCCGGCCGGTATCGAGGCGTCGATGGGCATCTTCACCGCGGGCTACATCAAGGATCCGACCGACCCGCAGTTCCAGACCGGCAAGGAGTGGGACGACTGGGTCGCGTACATGAAGAAGTACCACCCCACCGGCGCGATGAATGACAACCTGAATGTTTATGGCTATACGGTCGCGCAGCTGATGGTGCAGGTGCTCAAGCAGGCGGGTGACAACCTGACGCGCGACAACGTGATGAAGCAGGCCGCCAGCCTCGACCTGACGCTGCCGATGTTGCTGCCCGGGGTCAACATCAAGACCGGGCCGGATGACTTCTATCCGATCGAACGAGAGCAGATGATGAAGTTCGACGGCAAGACCTGGCAGCTCTTCGGCAAGGTCTACGGTCGATAGGCCGGAAGCTGGACCTTGCAGGTCGCCGTGGGTTGGCTGCGCCCACGGCGACGCCATCCTCACTGAGCCGAACCCGGCGGCGAGCGCCAGGTCGGCTACACCTGACGCCTTCGCGACAGCAGCATCGGGAAGTCCCTGAATGGTGTGACGCTGCGGATCAGTTAAGGTCAGAAATCCTGACTGACCCCTGAGGAGTGCGTCCATGACTTTGATTCAGAAGCTGACCAACTGGCCGGTCGCAGCAGTGCTCGCGCTGTGCGCACTGAGTGCGCAGGCGCAGACCATCAAGATCGCCTACATCGACCCGTTGTCGGGTGGCGGCGCCACGATCGGCGAGCACGGCCTGAAGCATCTCAACTTTCTGGTTGAGGGCATCAACGCCAAAGGCGGTGTGATCGGCGGCCAGAAGCTCGAGGCGGTCGCCTACGACAACAAGGGCAGCCCGCAGGAAAGCCTGGTGCAGGTGCAAAAGGCGATCGACGCCGGCGTGCGTTTCGTGACCCAGGGCAACGGCTCGGGCGCGGCGATCGCCATTTCCGAGTTCGTCGCGAAGTACAACGAGCGCAACCCCGGCAAGGAGGTGCTGTACTTCAACTATGCGGCGGTCGACCCGGCGCTGACGAACGACAAATGCAGCTACTGGCACTTCCGCTGGGACGCCAATTCCGACATCAAGATGGCCGCGTTGACCAACTTCATGACCGACAAGAAGGACATCAAGAAGGTCTACATCATCGGCCAGGACTACTCGTTCGGCCACGCGGTGCGCGGTGCGGCGAATTCGATGCTCAAGGCCAAGCGGCCCGACATTCAGATCGTCGGCGACGAACTGCACCCTTTGCTCAAGATCACCGACTTCGCACCCTACATCGCGAAGATCAAGGCCTCGGGCGCCGACTCGGTGATCACCGGCAACTGGGGCAATGACATGTCCTTGCTCCTCAAGGCGGCGGCCGATTCCGGCCTGCAGGTCAACTGGTACACCTACTACGCGGGGGGTGCAGGCGGCCCGACGGCAATCAAGCAGACCGGTCTTGACCACCGGGTGTTCCAGATCAGCGAATGGCACACCAATGTGCCTTCTGCCGAGATGGAGGCCTTCGCCGACAGCTTCCTGAAGAAGCATGGCGGCGCAAGCGGCCAGGGCTGGTGGTACCTGCGCATGAAAAACCAGATGGACATGTTCGCCGACGCGCTGAACAAGGCCAAGTCGGCCGATCCGAAGAAGGTGGCCACCGCCTTGCGCGACATGAAGTACAAGAACTCGGTCGGCGGTGAAACGTTCATGCGCGCGAGCGACCATTCGCTGTTCCAGGACATGTACATCTCGTCTTTCGGCTCAGGCACCAAGCACGACGAAGAGAAGACCGGCTGGGGCTGGAAGACTGTCGGCTTGATCAAGGCGCAGGACACCGTCATTCCGACCACCTGCAAGATGAACGTGCCGAGCTGAGCGCAGAGCTCCAGTCATCCCGGCGAAAGCCGGATTCCAGTGTGCCCGACACGACTGGATCCCGGCCTGCGCCGGGATGACATCAAGCGACCTCGCCGGCCGAGCCTTCCATGCTTGAACTCATCATCTTTTCGACGCTCAACGGCCTGCTGTACGGCTTGCTGTTGTTCCTGCTGGCCAGCGGCCTGACGCTGATCTTCAGCATGATGGGCGTGCTGAATTTCGCGCACGCCAGCTTCTACATGCTGGGCGCCTATTTCGGCTACCAGATCAGCCGGTATGTCGGCTATTGGCCGGGCCTGGTGCTGGCGCCACTGATCGCTGGCGGCGTGGGCGCCCTGGTCGAACGTTATGGCCTGCGCACCGTGCACAAGCATGGCCATGTCGCCGAGCTGCTGTTCACCTTCGGCTTGGCGTTCATGATCGAAGAGCTGGTGCAGATGGTCTGGGGCAAAGTGCCGGTGGACTACCGCATTCCCGAGCTGCTCAATTTCTCGGCGTTCACGCTCTTCACGACCACCTACCCGGCGTTTCGCATGTTCATGTTGCTGATGTCGGTGGCGGTGTTCATCGGCCTGGTGCTGCTGCTCACGCGCACCCGGGTCGGCCTGATCATCCGGGCGGCACTGTCGCACCCCAACATGGTCGGCGCACTCGGCCACAACGTTCCTGCGGTGTTCATGCTGGTGTTCGGCGTGGGCTGCGGCCTGGCCGCACTCGCCGGCGTGATCGCCGGGCCTGCGCTCGTCACCCAACCGGCGATGGCGGCTTCGCTCGGGCCGATCCTGTTCGTCGTCGTCGTTGTCGGTGGCCTGGGCTCATTGCCGGGCGCGTTCATTGCATCCCTGCTGATCGGCCTGATCCAGACCTTCGCGGTGGCGCTGAACGTGTCCCTGGCCGATGTGATGGCACGCCTGGGCGTGACGCTGACGCGCGAGTCGATCGGCGGCGACCTGTGGATGGCCACCGTCGCTCAAGTCGCGCCGATCATTCCCTACCTGCTGCTGGTGCTGGTGCTGATCTTCCGACCCAAGGGTCTGATGGGAGATCGGGACACATGAATGCCGACCAAGGGGGCTTGAAGCCCTACGCTGTGTGGATCGCCGCCGGCCTGGTGATGGCGGTGCTGCCGTACATCTTTTCCAGCGGTGCGTCGATCACGATGATGAGCCTGATGGGCTTTGCCATCATCTTCGCGCTGTCGTACAACATGCTGCTCGGGCAGACCGGCATGCTCTCCTTCGGCCACGCCGTCTACTACGGGTTGGGCGGTTTCATGACCGCCCATGCGCTGAACGTGATCGGCGCGGGCAAGTGGCCGATTCCGCTGCCGCTGCTGCCCATCGTCGGTGGCCTGGCGGGTTTGAGCTTCGCGATCATCTTCGGCTGGGTCTCGACGAAACGCGCCGGCACCGCGTTTTCGATGATCTCGCTCGGCATCGGGGAACTGGTGGCGGCGTGTTCGCTGATCCTGCGCGGTTTCTTCGGCGGCGAGGGCGGCATCTCGACCAGCCGGACCTCGACGCTGCGCCTTTTCGGCATCAACTTCGGCCCGCAGATCCAGGTGTACTACCTGATCGCGGCCTGGTGCCTGCTCTGCATGGCGGCGATGTACGCCTTCACGCGCACGCCGCTGGGCCGGATGTGCAACGCGGTGCGCGACAACCCGGAGCGTGCCGAATTCGTCGGCTACAGCACGCAGATGGTGCGTTTCATCGCGTTCTGCGTGTCCGGGTTCTTCGCGGGTGTCGCGGGCGGGTTGGCGGCGATCCACTACGAAATCGTCACATCGAGCGTGGTCGGCGCCGGACCCTCGGGTTTTGTGCTGCTGATGGCCTACATCGGCGGCATCGCGTTTTTCATCGGCCCGATCATCGGCGCGGTGCTGATGACGGCACTGCAGATTTCGCTGTCCGACTACACCGGTGCATGGTTGTTGTATGTCGGACTGATGTTCGTCGTGGTCGTGATGTACGCGCCCTGGGGCCTGGGCGGGCTGTTGCTGATGCACCAGCCCCTGCTGGCGGCCGGCACCTTTCGGCGCGTGCTGCCGGCGTATGCGTTCGTGCTGATTCCGGTGTTGATGCTCAGCGTCGGCGTGGTGCTGCTGATCGAAACCGCGCATCACCTGTTGGTGAAGTCGGCAGAAGGGCCGGCGATGCGCGTGTTCTGGGTCAGCTACGACGCCAACTCGCCGCTGGTGTGGATCGCGGTGATCGTTCTGCTGGTCGGCGGTACGTTGGCGCTGCGCCGAATCGGACCGCGCGTTTCCGACGCGTTTCATGCGGCGTCGCAAGAAGCCCAACGCAGGCGAGCCGCATGAGCGCATCCGCACTCCAGCTGGTCGATCTGCACAAGAGCTTCGGCGTCACGCCGATCATTCGCGGCGTGAACCTCGATATTGTGCAAGGTGAGCGCCACGCCATCATCGGGCCGAACGGCGCCGGCAAGTCGACGTTGTTCCACCTGGTCAGCGGGCGCTTTCCGGTCACCTCGGGCCAGGTGCGCTTGAAAGGCGAAGACGTGACGGGGTTGCCGCCCTTCATGATCAACCGGCGCGGCCTGTCGCGCAGCTTCCAGGTCACCAACATCTTTCCGCGCCTGAGCGTGTTCGAGAACATTCGCTGCGGCGTGTTGTGGTCACTCGGCTACCGCTACTCGTTCTGGCAGATGGTCGAGCGCGCCCGCGACGCTCGCGAGCGCACCGAAGCCATCCTGGAACAGATCAACCTGGCGTCGCGCCGCGCGGTGCCCGCGGGTGTGCTGTCGTACGCCGAACAGCGCGCGCTGGAAATCGGCATCACGATCGCCAGCGGCGCCGATGTGATCATGCTCGACGAACCCACCGCCGGCATGAGCCGCTCCGAGACCGAACACGCGGTGGCGCTGATCCGCAAGGTCAGCGAAGGCAAGACACTGGTGATCGTGGAACACGACATGAGCGTCGTGTTCGACCTGGCGGACCGCATCTCGGTGCTGGTGTATGGCCAGGTGATCGCCACCGACACGCCGCAGCGCATTCGCGGCAACGCGGCGGTTCAGGAAGCCTATCTGGGCAGTGCCACGGCGGAGCATGAGCATGCTTGAGGTGCACGACCTGCATGCCTATTACGGCAAGAGCCACATCCTTCAAGGTGTGGATTTCCGGGTCGCCGAGGGGGAGATCGTCTCGCTGCTCGGGCGCAACGGCGTGGGCCGATCGACCACGATCAAGGCGATCATGGGCGATGTCGAGCGCACCGGCTCGGTGAAGTTCAAGGGGCGCGAAATCGGCGCGCTGAAACCGCACCAGGTCGCGCGTTGTGGCCTGGGCTATGTGCCGGAGAACCGCGACATCTTTCCGCAGCTCACGGTGCGTGAGAACCTGTTGCTCGGCATGAAGTCGACGAAGCCCGGCGGGCGCTGGAGCATGCAGGACATGTTCGACCTGTTCCCGCGCCTGCAGGAACGCGCCGAAACACCGGGCGGCGTGTTGTCGGGCGGCGAGCAGCAGATGCTGACGATCTGCCGCACGCTGATGGGCGACCCCGACCTGATGATGATCGACGAGCCCACCGAGGGCCTCGCGCCGAAGATGGTCGAACTGGTGGCCCACCTGCTCGAGCGCATCGCCAGCCGCGGCGTGGCAATCCTGCTCGTCGAGCAGAAGCTCACGATCGCGCTGCGCATCTCCAAGCGCCTTTACGTGATGGGGCACGGTCGCATCGTGTTTGAAGGCACGGCCGACGACTTGAAGAACAACGAGGCGGTGCGCAAGGAGTGGCTCGAGGTCTGAGTCGCGTTGCGGCGGCTTGCCACCCGGCCCACGCGCCGGCTCAGTGCACCGCCGCCGAACCCCACAACTGCTTGAGCCGCGCGTCGCGCCCGCAGCCGTTGCGGTAGTACTGGTAGCGCAGCGGATTCTTCTTGTAGTAGTCCTGGTGGTATTCCTCGGCCGGGTAGAAGGTGCTCGCCGGCACGATCGGCGTGACGATCGGCTCCTTGAACGGCTTGGATTTCTCCACTGCGCTGCGTGAGGCGAGCGCGATCTGCAACTGGCTGTCGTCGACCGCGAAGATCGCGCTGCGGTAGGGCGTGCCGGCATCGCAGAACTGACGGTCGGGCGTGGTCGGGTCGATGGTGCGCCAGAAATGTTCGACCAGCTTGGCGTAGCTGACGCGCCTGGGATCGAACACGATCTCCACCGCCTCGGCGTGGCCGGTTCGTTTGGCCGACACCTGTTCGTAACTCGGGTTTGCGACGGTGCCGCCGATGTAGCCCGACGTCGTTGAGATCACGCCGGCGACTTTGTCGAAGTCCGACTCGACGCACCAGAAACAACCGCCGGCGAAGATGGCGCGTGCCGTCGCTGCGCCGGCCGCTGCCACGCCCGCCGCTGCCGGCGTTGGGGCGGATGTTTGTGCGCCTGCAAGCAAAGGCAGGAGCAGCACAACCAGACTGAATGTGCGGCGCGCTTTCATGCTGCAGCCTCGAACTTCAGCGCGACACCGTTGTTGCAGTAACGTTTTCCGGTGGGTGCCGGACCGTCATTGAACACATGCCCTTGGTGGCCTTCGCAGCGTGCGCAGTGGTACTCGGTGCGCGGATAGATCAGCTTGAAGTCGGTCGACGTGCCCAGAGCGCCGGGCAGCGCGGTGAAGAAGCTCGGCCAGCCGGTGCCGCTTTCGAATTTCATCTCCGAGCTGAACAAGGGCAGGTCGCAGCCCGCGCACAGATAGCGGCCGCGGCGCTTTTCGGCGTTCAGCGCGCTGGTGCCGGCGCGTTCGGTGCCGTGCTTGCGCAGCACCTGATATTGCTCGGGGGCGAGGCGCTTCTTCCACTCGGCGTCGCTGAGCACCAGGGGCACGATGGCGGGCGCGCCACCGTCCGCGGCGATGGCAAGTGGCGGCAGCGTGGCGGCAAACAAGAAACGGAAGATTGAACGGCGGGTCATGTCATCTACTCCAGGGGTCGGTCACGAACATCTGTCGGGCGGGACGCGAAAACCTTTCGCACCGCGCGGACGGGGATTCAGGATTTGGGCCATAAGACCCACATGCGCAGGTTTTGTTTCATCCGACCCGCCTGCGCCTCGGCTTCGTCACCCCAACCCCAGAAGTAGTCGGCACGCACCGCGCCGACGATCGCGCCCCCGGTGTCCTGCGCCATCACAACGCGGCGCAGGGGCGCATTCGACAGCGGCTCGGTGGTGTCGAGCCACAGCGCGGTGCCGTACGGAATGCTTTGCGGGTCGACCGCCACCGAGCGCTGCGGTGTCAGCGGCACCGCCTGCGCACCGCGCGGGCCGAGCTGAGGATCGGGCAAGGGCTCTTCGCGGAAGAATACGACGCGCGGGTTGGCCCACAGCAGCTCGTTGATTCGGCGCGGGTTCTGCCTTGCCCACTGGCGAATCGCCGGCCAGGAGGCCTGGTCGGAGCGCAGCTCGCCCTGGTCGATCAACCAGCGCCCGACTGACTGGTACGGCAGGTCGTTGTGGCCGGCGAAGGCCACGCGCACGAGTTTTCGGCTGCCGTCGGTTTGAATGACGTTGAGCCGGCCCGAACCCTGGACTTGCAGCAGCAGCACATCGAGCGGGTCGGCCAGATAGGCCAGTTCACGGCCACGCAGGCCGGCCTGGGCCGCGGGCAGCGTGTCGAGCTGCTGGCGGCTCCAGTAGGGCGCGCGGGTGGCCAGATCGGCGGGCGGCGCATGCAGGGCGTGGCGAAAGCCGTTGCGCGGCGTACGCGAGGCTTCGACGAGCGGCTCGAAATAGCCGGTGATCAGGCCGTCAGCCGCACCATCCAGGGCTTCCACCCGGTACGGCTGCAGGCGCTTCTCGAGCCAGGCGCGGGTGGCGTCGTCGCTGAAGGAGTTTCCGGAGGCCACGGCGGTGCGGGCCTGCGCGCACAGCGCGGCCCAGCCGGTGGCCGGTTTGTCGCAGCCGCGCAGCAAGGCGGGCCAGAGTTCGGAGGGCCGGTCGGCGGTCCAGCCGGGCAGCTCGGCCCAAGCCGACGCGACCCAGCGCGCCCTGGCGCGCACGATGCTGGGGGGGGTGATGTTGCCTGGCACGGCGGGGTCGCCGATCAGCGGTGGCCGCTCTTCGATGGTCGGCGGCACGGTCGTGCGCGCCGGTGGCACCACCGTGCAGGCGGCGAGCACTCCTAGAATCAGCAGCGAAAGCCGCATCGGCCGGGCAAGAAAGCGATTGAGCATGTGGGTGATTTTGCTGGAAGCCGCAGGTGCGCTGGTGCTGCTGCTTCTCATCGTGTGGTGGATCATGTTTTCCGGGCGGCGCGCGGGCGAGCGGGTCGACCCCGAATCAGGGCGGCGGCCGGATGAATGACGCCGGCTCGGTTCGCAAGCGCCGGCCGATCGCCCGGTAGACCAAGGCGCGCTCAGGCGGGCGGATACCGCGCGAGCGCAGCGCCACCTTGAAGGCGAGGTAGAAGCTGACGCCCAGGTTCAACACGCCGGTCGCCGCGATGCCCGCCACGCACCACCAGAACTCGGAGTGCAGCAACATGGATGGGCCGAGTGCGGCCACTGCGGCCGCGAGTTGCCCGCTCGACAGCGTGACGTGGCGCACTTCGATGGGAAGGGCGAAGAACAGCGCGACGGCGGGCACCAGGCCGAGCATCAGGCCGAGTGAGATGTTCGACACCAGACCCGAGATGTTGCTGCGAAGGTAATGCGCCCAACGCGCGGCGCGCGCCTGACCGAGTCGCGCCACGATGCGCGGGTTCCAGGCGATTGCACTGTCGAGCCGGTGCCAGACGAACCAGTTCTCGGCCCAGCCCGCGATCAGCGAACTGACGAACAGCACCACGCCGGTGAAGGCGGCGAACAGCGGCGTCGGGCCCCACAGGCTGCTCGCGTCGAGCACATGCTGCGCGTCGGCCGCGCCGATCAAGGGCGCGCCGCCGATCGCGATGGCAGCGTACTGCACCAGCAGAACCACCGGAACCACCGCCGCCAGGTTGCCGATGATGCCGGCCGCCTGCGAGCGGATCAGGTTCGCAACCTCGTCGACAAACGCCTCGACCGCTGTGTCGCTCGTCATGTCGACCAGCTTGTGCGCCATCGCCGGCGCGGTCATCGCAGGCTGCTTGGTGGCGACGGTCCAGTGCAGCAGGTAGATCAGCACGAAGCTGGCGGCGTAGTTCACGCCGGCCACGACCGCTGTGTCGCTCGTCATGTCGACCAGCTTGTGCGCCATCGCCGGCGCGGTCATCGCAGGCTGCTTGGTGGCGACGGTCCAGTGCAGCAG
>JANNKS010000317.1:0-1841 GCA_031396425.1 Rhizobacter sp.
TGTCGTCGCTGATCCGGCGCAGCACCCTCGAGGACGTGTTCTTGCGGCTGACCGGCCGGACGCTGGTGGACTGATGGTGCTCGAACGGGCACCTGCGACGTCCCGGCGCAGCGGGCTGCACCCAGTGCTGCGCGTCGTGGCGTCCTACACCGATGGTCAAGGCACGGTGGAGAGCGTGGCCAGTGCCGACACCAGCGCCGTGAGCAATGTCAACGATGCGCCGACCGGCGCGCCGGTCATCACGGGCACGGCGACCGAAGATCAGACCCTCACCGCCGACACCAGTGGCATCGCCGACGCCGACGGCCTGGGCGCGTTCAGCTACCAGTGGACGCGCGATGGCGTGTCGATCGCCGGTGCGACCGGCGCCGCCTTTGCCCTTGGCGACGCCGACGTCGGTGCGCGCATCGGGGTGGTGGTAAGTTACATCGACGGCCAGGGCGCGCTGGAGACCCTGACGAGTGCTGCGGTGGGCCCGGTGACGAACGCGAACGACGCACCGGTCCTGACCAGCCTTGGGGGCGGCGCGTCGGCCAGCGTCAACGTGGCCGAGAACCTGAACTCCGTAACCACACTGACTGCGAGCGACATCGACCTGCCGGCACAGACCCTGACTTACGCCATCGTGGGCGGCGCCGATGCAGCGCGCTTCACGATCAATGCGTCGACCGGCATCCTGAGTTTTGCGGCCGCGCCAGACTTCGAAACGCCGCTGGATGCAAACACCGACAACGTCTACGACGTGACGATTCAGGTGAGTGACGGAACATCGACCGATACACAGAGCATCGCCGTCGTGATTCTCGATGTGAACGAAGCGCCGCGGGCTGCAGACCAGTTCGTGACGCTCGACGAAGGGGCGGCCGCGTCGCTCGACCTGCTCGCAGCGACGTCTGACGCCGATGCCGGCGCTGACGGTGTGGTCGATCCGTCCAGCCTGGTGGTGGTGGCCGGCCCGAGCCGAGGTGCCGTGGTGGTGCATGCCGACGGCACGCTTGCCTACACCCATGATGGCAGCGAGTCGACCAGCGACAGCTTCACCTATGCGATGCGTGACGCCGCAGGCCTGCTGTCCAATGTGGCCACGGTGCAGGTGCTGGTCACACCCGTCAACGACGCGCCGCAGGTGAATGCAGCCACGTTCGTCGTGCCGGCGGGCCAGAGCGTGGTGCTCGGCGCGGCACAGCTCAATGCGTCCGACGCCGATGACCCGGCCGCGAGCCTTGTCTTTGCCGTCACCGAGGTGCTTCATGCGCGCTTCGAGTCGGTCGCCGCGCCCGGCACGGCGATCACGCAGTTTTCGCAAGGCGACGTCGCGGCGGGTCAGGTGCGGCTCGTCTCGACCAGCGCCACCATCGCGCCGACTTTCCGCATCGCGGCTTTCGATGGCCGCTCGTTCAGTGCCTCGGTCAGTGCCACCGTGGTGCTGAACGCGGCGGTGACGCGACCCGAGAACGGCAGCGGCGTCGTCGTGCCGGACGCCGGCACCACTGCGCCGGGCGCCGCCGACTCGCCCATTGAAGCTGCCGTGCCCGGTCTTGCGCCGGAAGTGGACCCTGCGGCGGAACTTGCGCCCGTGGCCCAGGGCCCGGCGCAGGCTGCAGACCTGGGGGGCAACGGCGACGCGCCCGCCGAGGCGTTGGTGCGGTTCGAGGCGGCCGCTGCCGCCGCAGCTCGGGACGTGCCTGCCGCCGCGGCGGGAAGCAACCTGCGCAGCGCTGTGGAGATCGACGCGAAATTCGACCTGGCCAGCCTCGACCAGGCGATCGGTACGCTGGAAGCGCAGATCCTGGCGGTGCAGCAGCAGCAACGAGGGAGTCTGCGATTCGAGAGCGGCGCGG
>JANNKS010000331.1:0-16281 GCA_031396425.1 Rhizobacter sp.
GCGGGCGCTGGATGATCGTCGAGCCCTTCGCGGGCGACCGGCTCGAGGACAACCTGAACCCGGTGGGCCGCATCTTCTACTCGGCATCGACCTTCATCTGCACGCCGGCGTCACGTTCGCAGGAGGTCGGCGCGTGCCTGGGTGCGCAAGCGGGCGAGGCGCGTCTGCGAGACGTCGTCACGCAAGGCGGTTTCTCGCGGTTCCGCAGGGCAACGCAGACGCCTTTCAATCTGGTGCTGGAGGCGAGGCCGTAAGCGCAGGGACTCTGCGCTCGTTTGCAGGCCCACTCGTGGAAAGAATCGTGGGTGGGCTCAAGTGACCACCTGCCCGGCATAGAACACATCAAGCGTCGGAAACGCAGCGGTACCTTGCAAGCAATCCCAAAGGTAGACCGCGAACCCGATGTCGCCGGTCCAAAGCGAGTAACGCATCCGGCCAACGCGTTTCGTTTCGGCCTTGGTCTGCCCAATGCCGTGCATCGCAAAGGCGCGGGCACGTTCCAACCACAGTGTGTCTCCTGTGCGCCGATACAGCACCAGGAAAGCGTAGCCATTGCCACCGGTGCCATGACACAGGTTCGAGCCCTTGGTCAGCGGCCCCGCCGCCCAGATGGCCTCGCCGGCGGCAGTCAGCAGCGAGTCGAGTTGCGCACCGGGCAGATCCGCCAGGCAGATCACGAAGCCCGGCGCCCCGTGGCAGAACTGCATCAGCAAACGCGGCGGCTTGGCGTCGCGCGGCTGAAGCTGCACCGGCCAGTTGGCCCTCGGCCCTTCCCACACCGCCGTGCGCTGGATGGTGTTGACGATGCAAGCCTCCCAGGCTGACCAGGCGGCGGCATCGAGCAGGTGGCGGCCGCGGATCAGCGGTGACGCGGTGGCGACGAAACCGTGCACGCCATCGAGATAACTGCTGCGCTGGCCGTACAGGTCTTGCGTCCAGTAGTGACATTCATGTTCGGGTGACCACAGCAATTGCGACCAGAGCTTGGCGGCAGTCTCGCGGAACAGCTCGGCCCATCGCGCTTCACCGGTGCGCTGATGCAGGAACAGCGCCGCCAGCAGCGTGCCGGGCGAGCCCCACATCAATTCGCGTGCCGGATGGTCCAGGTTGCCGGCGATCAACGCGGCGAGCCGGTCGGCGAGTTCTTGGGTCGGCTGATGGCCGTGGGCCAGCATCAGGATGGGCGTGTCGCCCATCAGGTACGAAGCGTAGTCTCGGCTCGCGAATGAATGAAGGCAATCGCGATTGCGCAACAGCAGCTCGTCGATGTTTTCGACGTAACTGCGCGAAAGGCGAACGGCACCCAGGGCTTGCAGATGATGCAAGGCCCAGATCACGCCGCACGCGCCGTAATAGAGGTTGCCCACGCGTCGATTCGGATCCTCGTCGCCCTCGACGTCGCGGGGGTGCAAGGGCCAGTAATGTTCGGGTGAGTGACGCTGCTCGGTGTCGCTGACGATGTCGGCTATCGTTTGGCCGACACTTTCCTCGTCCCAGGCGATGGCAAGCAATGACTCGTGGCGGGTGGGGTCGTGAAGCATTGATGCAGCTGGGGTTGACGCGATCGCCAAGTCATGGAGCGGGGTGGGTTATCGAGGCATTGGGGCGGACCTCAGCCTACTCGGGCAATCCTGCCAGACGCCCCGCCGGTAGCAGTTTTGTCTCCCAGAACTCGAGGTAGGCCGCTCGATAACCAGCCTTCGGTGCGTCAAGTTTTGACAGGCTGAACTTAGGGTCGACCCTCAAAAGTGCCGCGATGGCGGCCCGCGACCGGGCATGGTCCCCTTTGCGCGCATACGCCATCGCGAGGTACGCGTGCGATCGCGACGATCGCACCCTTCAGCGTCTTGAGCTTGGCAAGAAATCGATCGAGCCAGCCCGCCGCAGGTACAGCCGCCGCGGTGTTACGCGGCGGCGCTTCCGGCAGATTTCCAGCAGGCTTTGAAGCGCGGCGCTTCGAGGTCATAGGTTTATTTTGCGGCCGCGTTTGTCGGTGGGCAATAGCCCGGCGACGCTACGGCGTGAACCGCTCGCGCAACGCCTCCTGCGCCAAGGTGTTGATGCTCTTGCCTTCGGCTTGCGCTGCGATGGCCAACTGCTCATGCAGTTCGGGTGGAATTCTCAGGTTGAACTTTCCGGAGAAATGGCGCCGAGGTTCGATCCCCTTCTCCTTGCAGACGTCGAGGAAAACCTCGAGCGACTTTCTGAACTCCGCCCGCAACTCCTTCGGGTTCTTGCCAAAGAAGTCCGCGCCGCCGTTCAGCCCGAGGATTTCACCCCGGAAGAGGTCAAGTTCCGGGTCGTACTCGATCCTGGCCTGATATCCGTCGATGCTCATCAAATTCATGGTTCAACTCCGTGCTGTTCCAGCCACTTGCGGATGCTCGCCACAGCCCCTTTGTCAGTGTTCGGCGAAGGATGCGGCCGGTGGAAGACTCTCACTTCCCCGAACAGCACGACCGCCACGCGGCTTCCCTCGCGCTGGCTGACTTCGGCGCCCAGCGCCTGGAAAAGCGCTTCAACGTCGCGCCACTGAATGTTGGCGCTGGTAGGGCGGGCGAAGACCAGCTCAAGGGTACGCTGGTGGCTGCGCTTCATGCCACATATGGTACCAATAACAAGTACCGCGTGGGAAAGAAACAACCGCGCCGATGTCGCCTTTTGATGCCGACTTGTTTCCGAAGTCCTACAAGCCAGTTCACGCACTTACACACAGGTCGCGGGCAGACCGCACGTTCTTCATCGGTGAAGCGATGCTGAACTGACGCGGCTGCCGAACTCACATCGACAACAAACGGTTGCCGACTTCCGATGTTTCAGGCGCCCACTCCGTTTCCACGTTCCAGGCCCGCCATCGGCGGTGCACACGAGAACGGGTTCATGCAACCGGTGGGAGTGAGTCATGCATCCAACTTCGATTGCGTCCTGCGGCGCGGGCGGCGTAACGCTGCCACGCCGCGAAACGTCCGGCCCGCACGACGGCTGGGCCACTACGGCCTGCAGCACAGCGGGCCGATTGTTCGTCGGTTTTCTCGTCGTGGCCCTGGCCGCTTGCGGCTCTGATTCCGAAGAACCGAGCGCGTCGCCCACCACGGTGACGACCGAAACCGCGTGCACCACCGCGCCGACGCTGTTCAGCACCAGCGTGTGGCCGAGCATGAGCGGCATGTGCACCGCATGCCACATCCAAGGTGGCGTGGCGGGCGGCACCGCCCTGGTCCTTTCTGCAGGCACGGAACTGCAGAACTACAACATCCTGCGCGACTACGCCAAGACTTCCAGCAGCACGCTGCTGTCCAAGACGATCGGGCTGCCGTCGCACGCCGGCGGCAGGCCGTATGTCGACACCAACTCACAGCGATACAAGGACCTGGCGCAGCTCATTCCCGAAATGACGCAGCAGGTCTGCACCACCACGACGACCATCACGCCGCCGACCGCCACGGCCGGCGGCTTCTGGCAAGACGTGGCGCTGGCCAACGATGCCACGGTGCTGGCCAAGGCGACGACGCTGTTCGCCGGGCGCAACCCGAGTGCGCAGGAACTGTCGGCGGTGAGCGGCGGCGGTGCGGCGGCGCTGCGCCAGACGATCCGCGGCACCATGCAGGGCCCGGTGTTCGAGCGTTTCCTGAACGACGTCGGCGACACGCATTTCCTGACCCCGGGTGTCGTCGTGCGTGGCAACAACATGGGCTACAACGCGGCCGACTGGCCGACCGCAGGTGCTGTGCTCGGCGCGGCCAACGTGACGCAGGTCGACGCAGCGGTGCGCAACCGCTTCGACGCTGCGGCGAAGCGCGAACCGGTGGAGCTGATGAAGCACATCGTGCGCAACGAGCGGCCCTATACCGAGATGGTCACAGCGAACTACACCGTGGTGAACGGCGTGCTCGCCGAGTACCTGGGCGCCGCGGTGCAAGGCAGCTTCACGAACAGGGACGACGACACCGAATGGCGCCAGGCCACGCTGCCCAGCGCCCGTCTGGGCGGCACGCGCGAACACGCCGGCGTGCTGTCGACGCACCCGTGGCTGCAACGCTTCCCGACCACCGACACGAACCGCAACCGGCACCGCGTGAACATCCTGTTCAAGCAGTTCCTGGCCACCAACGTCAGCGCACTCGCTGTGCAGCCGATGGACAACGGCACGGTGTTCAAGGTGCCGACGATCGAGAATCCCGGCTGCGCGGCGTGCCACGACACGATCGACCCGATCGCCGCGGGCTTCCAGAACTGGAACGAACGCAACCGCTTCCTGCCCAACCGAACCGGAACGGTCGACCACTCGTTGCCCAACACCTACCGTTCCAACAACTACCCCAAAGACGCGGCCAACCAGGCCTACTACATGGCGGGCGACAACTGGTTCCGCGACGTGAAGGCGCCGGGCTATGGCAGCACCGCGATGCCCGGCGGCGTCACCGGCAACCCGACTGCATTGCAGTGGCTCGGCCAGCAGGTGGCGGCCGACCAGCGCTTCGCGCTTGGCGCGGTGCACTTCTGGTTCGAAGGCGTGTTCGGCCGCGCGCCGCTGCAGCCGCCGCACGACCAGACAAGCCCACAGTACGCCGGCCAGCTGGCGGCCTACAACGCGCAGAACGATGAACTTCTGGCGATCGCCGCGCGCTTTCGCAACGACCGCGGCAACGGCGCGTACAACGTCAAGGACCTGCTGGTCGAACTGGTGCAGAGTCAGTGGTTCCGCGCCGAGCGCGTCACGAGCCTGAGCGCCAGCCGCGCGGTGGACCTGAAAGACGTCGGCAGTGTGAACATGCTCCCACCCTCGCAGCTGAACCAGAAGCTCATCGGCGTCGTCGGCCAGGGTTGGAGCGAGTTCGACAACCCGTTTACCGGCTGGGCGCTGAACTATGGTGACTTCGACGGCGTGTTCCGGGTGAGCCGCGCGAAGTCGCACACGATGATGCAAAGCATAGGCATCGAGCGGCTGGTCGCAACACGCAGCTGCACGTTCACCAAGGGTGACTTCGACAAGCCGATGGGCAACCGGTTGCTGTTCCCGCTCGTCACGCTGGCCGACACGCCCGACGCCACCGCCGGCAAGGCCGCCATCACGCAGAACATTCGCCACCTGCACAAGGCGTTGTGGAAGGAAGACCTGCCCGACACCGACGTGGAACTGCAGCGCACGGTGAAACTGTTCACCGACACCTGGGCCGACCGCGCCACCGCGCCGGCGCGGCCAGTGAACTGCGCCTACAACAACACCAACGATCCGACTTACACCGGTCGGGCGTGGGCGGCGGTGATGGCCTACATGCTGGGCGACGTCAGGTTCCTGTACGAGTAACGCAGCGAATGATCCACTGAGTCGAAAGCCATTCCTGCGCACGCCACCGTGCTGCGCAGCCCACCCCTTCGATGGAGAACTTCACATGCAACGCAGAGACCTCCTGAAACTGGCCGGCGCCTGTGGCGTCGTCATTCCGCCCTGGGCCCTGCTGCCGCAGGCCAGCGCACAAAGTGGCCCGTACACCGGCCGCGTGCTCGTCAACATCCATGCCAACGGTGGCCTGGACCAGAGCTCCTGGACCGACCCACGCGAAAGAGACGCAGCCATCAACACCTACGCCCGGGCCGGCACGCCGGCTGGCGTGGCGGGCAACATCCGCTACGCGCCGATCGCCAACAACAAGGCGTTCTTCGACGCCCACTTCCGCCAGATCCTGGTGGTCAACGGCGTGCACAGCGAAACCAACGGCCACGACGAAGGCACACGCGCGCACGCCACCGGCCGGCTCGACATGGGTTACCCGAACCTTTCCGAGTTGTTCGCCTTCACCTACGGGCGTGGCATGCCGATGCCGTGGCTCAACAGCGGGGGCTTCCGGGTCAGCGCCGGCCTGGTACCACCCACGCCGGTGCCCGATGCGAACGCCTGGCGCGCGTTGACGCAACCGAACGCCGCTTCGGCGAACAACGACTTCATGAAACAGGCCGACCTGACGCGCGTGCAGATGGTTCGCGCAGAACGTTTGAAAGCGCTGGAAGCGCGCGGCGACCTGCTGCCCCGCACCAAGACGGTGGTGCAGGAATTCGTCGGCGCCGCCGACTCACGCGCGCTGCTGCAACGCGTGACAGCGGTGACGCCGGCCAACTTCGATGCGTTCACGCAGGCCCACATCGGGCTGATCGCGGCGCAGGCCGGCATCACGTCGACGATCCAGCTTTCCAGCGGCGGCTTCGACGCGCACGACAACATCGACAACAGCTACGCCAACTCCTTGCCGCGCCTGACCGACCTGGTCGGCTACCTGTGGCAGAAGTCGGCCGACCTGGGGCTGAGCAACCGCCTGTTCGTGCGCATCTATTCCGAGTTCGGCCGCACCGCGCTGAACAGCGGCAACGGCAAAGACCACTGGGAAGTCGGCTCGCAGGTGCTGATGGAGGTCAACCCGGCCTGGGGCAACCGGGTCTTCGGTGCCAGCGGCCCGAAGCACGAGCAGCAGAAGATCAACCTGGCCACCGGCGCGGTCGACCCGGCGGCAGGCCTGGTGATCAAGCCGCGCCACATCCACGCCGCGTTGCGCAAGTACCTCAACATCGAGACCACCGATCCGCGCTTCAACCTGAAGGTGCCGGCGAACGAGATGTTCGACTTCTTCAATCCGGGGGTGAGTACGGGGTACCCGACCTTGTGAGCGAGTGGGCTTGCCGGACGTGGCGCGAGACGGCCTTGTTCGGCGCCCACTCACCCGGAGCAACAACCGCCCTGCGCTGGCAAAGCACCTGGGCGATTGGCCCGCGTGTGCGCCGCAGCTGGGCGAGGCGTGCCCAGCGGCTTGATTCACGCGGGCGCGTGCTTCTCACGCTCCACAGACAAGCGCAGGCCCAGCGTCTTGAGCACCGCCAGCAGCGTTTTCAGGGTTGGATTTCCCTTCGGCGATAAAGCGCGGTACAGGGATTCGCGGCTGATGCCGGCCTCGGCAGCCACGACACTCAGCCCGCCATAGGTTTCGGCGACGGCGCGCAGCGCCAGCAAGCCGGCCGCACGGGCGTCAGGATCGTCCAATGATTCCATGGCCGCCTTGAGGTATTTGACCGCCAACTCCCGGTCGGCGCGCAACTCCGCGAGTTCACGTTCATGGTGCGAGACCACGCCTTTCAGTTTGCCCATCACTGCCTCCGTTTCCAGTCCAACCACAGGCGCTTCGCCCGGACGATGTCCGCCGCCTGGCTTCCTTTGTCACCATCGCAAAGCAGGATCACGACGGCCCTGCCGTGGCGAGCGCAATAGACCCGATAGCCTGCGCCAACGTGCACACGCAACTCGATGACCCCTTCGCCGACCGGCTCACAGTCACCGAAGTTCCCCGATTCGACCTGGCGCAAGCGAATGCGGATGCGCGCTTGCGCCACCTTGTCGCGCACGCGTTCAATCCATTCCGTGAAAGGTTCGCGCCCATCTTCACTCTGATAGCGGAGAAGCTCGATCACCGGCAGCATTGTAGCTTTAAAGCTACCGCGAGTCGCCGCGAATGCGCTCCGCTTTCATTGCCGACGACGGCAAGCCATCACGCAGGTGACGCCGGCACGCTTCGATGCCTTCACACGAGCGCGCAGCTACGCCAAGTACGGCCGCACCGCGTTGAACAGCGGCAACGGCAAAGACCACTGGGAGGTTGGCTCGCAGGTGCTGATGGAGGCCAACCCGGCGTGGGGCAACCGGGTCTTCGGTGCGAGCGGAGCGAAGCACGAGCAGCAGAAGATCAACCTCGCCACCGGCGCGGTCGACCCGGCCGCAGGCCTGGTGATCAAGCCGCGCCACATCCACGCCGCGCTGCGCAAGTACCTGAACATCGAGACCACCGATCCGCGTTTCAACCTGGAAGTGCCGGCCAGCGAGATGTTTGACTTTTTCAACCCGGTGGTAAGTACCGGCTACCCGACAGCCTGAGCCCGTGTGCCGAGACGGCGTCAGTGAAACGGCACCGGCTTGATCTTCAACTTGATCGCGTGGCGGGCCATGACTTCATCGAGCGTCGCGATGCTCTTCGCACCGGCCTGCTCGGCACAGGCCAGGTGCAGAGCATCCCCGGCGCGCAACGATGACGACGCCTCGAGCACCATGACCGCGGCGCGATGAAAGTGCGCTGCCTCGAGGGGCAGCAGCTGCAAGTCATTCGCCGCAAGACGGCCAAACCTCGCCCACGCCATCTCGGCCCGTGCCGGATCGAGCTGGCCGGTGCGCTGTTTGATTCCCAGCGCGCTGGCGAATTCGGTCACGCACCAGACGGCTGATACCAGGCCGCCTTTGGCGCGGGCGTACCAGGCCGCCACCGCCGCACTGTGCGGCTCGTTGGCGATGAGGGCGACCAGCGCGCTCGTGTCGACGTAGATCATGGCGGTTCAATAGCGCGAGCCGCGGCGCAATTCGTCGATCACCGACGATCCATGCGGCATCGCCGCGCGAGCTGCGCTGATTTCGGCGGCGAAATCCGCGCGCTTCCAGTGGGCGGGTCGAATGCTCAGCGAGCCGTCAATGGCGACGCGCGCATCCACGGTGTCGCCCTCGCGCCAGCGAAAGCGGCGCGCGATTTCAGCCGGGATGCGAATGGCAAGGCTGTTGCCCCACTTGGCGAGTTGCAGGTCCATCGCACACTCCGATGTCTATCCAATGATGGATCTACATTCTAGCCCACATGACTCCATCGAGGTTGTGAACATCCGCACCCACTTCGAGGGCGTGCGGACGCATCCTGACTGGGAGGCTCAATCGTCGTCGTGCTCCCGGTCTTCATGGTTGTCGTGGTGGCCGTGACGCCGCTTCAACCCGATCACGGTGCCTTCGCGGCGTGGGTCGGCGCCGCCGTACTGACGGCCGGACTTCAGGTCGATCACGACGCCCTGCACCGAGCCGATGGCCGCGGTGCAGCCGTTGGCGCCCAACGTGCCGGGCAACAAGTGGCCCAGGCCACGCAAGTAGTCTTGGGTGGCGATGCTGAACTTGGGTTGTTGAAAGGCTTCAACACCCTCGCAAGACACCCCACCCACCGCGCTGGTGACCGACAGGCGCGGCGCATTGATCGCCTGCTGGATCGACATGCCGTGGTCAATCAGGTTCAGCGTCACGTTGAGCACCGAATTGATGATGGTGGAGCCGCCGGGCGAGCCGTACGCCGCGACCGGTTCCCGGCCCTTGAACACGATCGCCGGCGCCATCGAGCTGCGCGGGCGCTTGTTCGGCGCCACGTCGTTCGCGCCCGGGTTGCCGGTGGCGGCGTTCAGCGTGGGATCGAAATTGAAGTCGGTCAACTCGTTGTTCAGCAGAAAACCGTAGCCCGGCACCGTGATGCCGGTGCCCCAGGTGGATTCGATCGTCGTGGTGTAGCTGACCACGTTGCCCCAGCGGTCGACGACCGAGAAGTGCGTCGTGTGCGACGGGCGGTTTTCTTCTTCGCCGTGGTGGGGTGCGAACTGCGTCTTCTTGTCGCCGTGGGCCGCGGTGTCGTAGGGCAGCGGGTTGCCGGCAGCCGGCGTGGCCATGCGGGCGGTCGGGTTGATCATCGCCGAGCGTGTGGCGACGTAGTCGGGGTTCAACAGGCCGATCTTGGGGACCGGCACGAAGTCTTCGTCGCCCATCCAAACCGCGCGGTCGGCGAACGCCAACCGCATGGACTCGGCCATCACATGCAGCGTATTGGAAGCGCCAAAGCCATACCCTTGCGTCGCATCGCCGATCGGGAAACCTTGCAGCATGAGCAGCATCTGGCCCAGCGTGAGCCCGCCGGACGAAGGAGGCGACATCGCCGCCACGGTCCAGCCGCGGTAGTCGACCTGCACCGGCTCGCGGATCACGACCCGGTAGTTCGCCAGGTCCTGCAGCGTCATGCGGCCCACGCCTTCGGCCGCAACGGCACTGCGGCTGCGCTTCTGCGCGTCGACGATGGCCTTCGCGATGCGGCCCTGGTAGAACACCTTCGGGCCATGCCGGCCGATCAGGCGCAGGGTATGGGCCAACTCAGGCTGCACCAGCAGGTCACCCTCCTTCAGCGCCACACCTCCTGGGCGGAACAGGGCTGCCGTTTCCGGTTGGAACGACGTGCGCCCACCGTCACCGGCAATGTTGGCGGCGAGGAACCGGTTGATGCGAAAACCTTGCTCGGCGACATCGATGGCCGGTTTGACCGCCTCGCGCAACGAGATGGTTCCCCAGCGATGCAGCGCGGTGTCCAATGCGGCGAGCGTGCCCGGCACGCCGACGGACAATCCGCTGGTGGATGCGATCGTGAAGCGCTGCGCCGCCGGCACGCTGGGCATCACGAACTGCGTTGCGGTTGCAGCCGCGGGTGCCTTCTCGCGCGCATCGATCGCAAAGGTGCGGTGGTGCTTGGCCAGATGCACCATCATGAAACCACCCCCGCCGATGCCGGAGAACTGCGGCTCCACCACGTTGAGCATGAACTGGATCGCGGCGGCCGCGTCGATCGCGTTGCCACCACGCGCCAGCACATCCGCGCCGGCCTTCGCCGCGAGCGGATGCGACACCGAAACCACGCCCTTGCGGAACGCGACGCCGTCCCACGCCGGGGCGGCAGGCACGGTTTCGGTGGTGGGCGGCAATGTGATGCCTGGCGGCGTGCCGGGCGTCTTGACGTCGTCGTGCGCCAACGCGGCGAACGAACTTGCCGCAGCCAGCGCCAGCAGCGATGCGCGAAAACGGCCAGTCAGCCACTGCTGGGTCGTGGAACTCATGGTGGGTGTCTCCTGTGGGTGGGCGGGACGATCGTGCGCGCCAGCTTGTTCCGCCGCGCTGCGCCGCGTTCGATTGAAGCATGCCGCTCGACGCGCTTCAAGCCCGGCGAACCCTTGCGACCTGCCTCAGGCGCATCCCTGCGTGGCAGACCGCCGGGACGGACTTCCGAGGCTTGCCGACGTCGACGCAACAAGGCTGGCCCGCAGAACACTGCTGGAAACCGCCAATGACCTGGCCAGGTTTCGCCTCGACACTGCAAACCTACCCGAACCATTCTTGGCGCAACCAATGAACAACCCCTACGATGGCCTGCAGGCCGGCACTTTCAACATGTCAGCGCAAGAGCGCATCGTGCACGGCCAGCCGGCCGGCGCGGCGGTCGCGGCCGAAGCCGATCGCCTCGGGGCAAAGCGCGTATTCATCATCTCCGGCCGCTCGCTCGCGGCGCTGGACGACGGGCCGCTGCAGCGCGTGATTGCGGCGCTGGGGTCGCGCCATGCAGGCAGCTTCATGGCGGTGCGCGCGCACAGCCCGCGCGAGGACGTGATCGCTGCGGCCGATGCCGCATGCGCCTGCGGTGCGGACCTGCTCGTCGCGGTCGGCGGCGGTTCGGCGATCGACGCCGCGAAGGCGGTGCAGGTCTGCCTGTGGATGAACCTGCGCACCCCCGAGGCGATGGAGCCGTTCCGCTCGGGCGCGGCAGCCGAGGTGGCGCGAACCATCGAAGCGCCGGCCGACGCGATCCGCATGCTGGCCGTCACGACCACCTTGTCGGCGTCGGAGTTCACCGGCATGTGCGGCATCACTGACAGTGCCACACACGCCAAGCAGATGTTCGTGCACCGCCTGATGGTGCCGCGCACCGCCGTGCTCGACCCCGGCGCCACGCTCGACACGCCGCACGACCTGCTGTTCTCCACCGCGATCCGCTCGGTCGACCATGCGGTGGAAACCTGGTGTTCGCCGCTCGCCACCCCGGCCACCGAGGCGCTGTCGCTGCAGGGCCTGCGGCTGCTGTCGCGCGCCTTGCCGCAAATCAAGCAACGCCCGCTCGACCTGAAGCCGCGGCTGGACGCGCAGTTCGGCATGTGGCAGGCGATCGCGCCGCTCGCCGCCGGCGTGCAAACGGGTGCCAGCCACGGCATCGGCTACGCGCTCGGCGCCGGCTTCAACGTCGCGCATGGCCACACCTCGTGCGTGATGCTGCCGGCGGTGCTGCGCTGGAATGCAGCGCTGAATGGCGAGCGCCAGCGCGCGCTTGCCAAAGCGATGGGCGCACCGAACCGGCCTGCGCACGAACTCGTGGCCGAGTTGATCCGCGATCTCGGCCAACCCGGCTCGCTGCGCGCCGTGGGCATCCGCGAAGACCAGCTCGACGAACTGGCGCAGCGCGCGATGAGCTATCCGCCGGTGCTGGCGAACCCCCGGCCGATCAAGGGCCCCGCCGACGTGCGCGAGATCCTGGCGCTGGCCTGGTAACGCCGGTCATACGCACTGCCGGGAGGCCGGCGCTGCATCCGAATGCGCGGCCGGCCGACTCGCATCGTTGCAATGAGCTGTTGATATTCTGTCGAGGTCGGCCTATTGTTATCGACCCACCGTTGTCGACCCAACGGGACGGAAGCGTGAGCCGAGGCAATGACGGCCTTCCTCGACTCCGTCGTGTTCCCCTGCCGCGACCGTCATTTGATTCATTCCAATTCAACATCAAGGAGAACGGTCATGCCCGCATTCATCACATTGGCGAATTTCACCGACCAGGGCGCACGCACCATCAAGGATTCGCCCGATCGTTTCGAGGCGTTCAAGTCCTTGGCCGAGGGCGCCGGCGTCACGATCAAGAGCGTGCACTGGACCACCGGCGCCTACGACATCGTGCTCGTCGCGGAAGGCCCGGAAGACGCATTGATGACCTTGAACATGAAGATGGCGGCGCTGGGCAACATCCGCACCCAGACGCTGCGCGGCTTCACGATCAGCGAAATGCGCAAACTCGTCGCTGGCCTGAAATAGGCCCGACGCATCGAACCGAAAGCGTTCAACAACGACGTTGAACTTCCACCGCGCCGGCCAGCATCTTGCCCGGCCGGGCGGGGGGGGGTAGCGCGCGTTTGCCGTGCACTGGCGCGGCAAGTCGTCATTGATGGTGTACAAGTGATGCATTCCCCGGGGCCGCCGGGGGGCCATCCATCCATCACTTGTACCCGCCCATGAATGAATCGCTCGCGCGCCTGATCACCGAACACCGCATCCACGAAGTGGAGTGCGTGATCCCCGACATGACGGGCATCGCGCGCGGCAAGATCCTGCCCAAGGATCTGTTCCTCGGCGCCGGCGAGATGCGCCTGCCCAAGAGCGTGCTGCTCAATACCGTGAATGGCCAGCAGCCCGACAACGGCCCGCACGTCGGCGACACCGACCCCGACATGCTGTGCCGCCCCGACGCCGCCACGTTCCGCGTCGTTCCCTGGGCGGCCGAACCGGTGGCGGTGGTGATTCACGATTGTTTCGAGTGGGACGGCACGCCCGTGCTGCTGTCACCGCGCGCGGTTTTGCGCCGCGTCATCGATCTCTATACGAAACGCGGCTGGTACCCGGTGGTCGCGCCCGAAATGGAGTTCTACCTCGTCGCACGCCAGCAGAACCCACACGAGCCGCTGCAGCCGCCGATCGGCCGCACCGGCAAACCCGAAGCCGGGCGGCAGAGTTATTCGATCGACGCGGTGAACGACTTCGACCCGTTCTTCATGGAGCTGTCGTCGTTCTGCGATGTGCACCGGCTCGGCGTGGAAACGCTGATTCACGAAGCCGGTGCGGGCCAGATGGAAATCAACTTCGCGCATGGCGAACCTCTGGAGCTGGCCGACCGGGTATTCCTGTTCAAGCGCACGGTGCGCGAAACGGCGTTGCGCCACGGCATCTTCGCGACCTTCATGGCCAAGCCGATGGAAACCGAGCCCGGCAGCGCGATGCACATCCACCAGAGCATCGTCGACGCACAGGGGCGCAACATCTTCAGCCAGGCCGACGGCAGCGCCAGCGCCACGTTCTTCCACTGCATTGCCGGGCTGCAGACCTATGTGCCGCAGGTGATGCCGATGCTGGCCCCCTACGTCAACTCGTACCGGCGCCTGTCGCCCTTCATGTCGGCGCCGACGAATGTGCGCTGGGGTTACGACAACCGCACCTGCGGCATCCGCATTCCGAAGTCGGATGCCGCGTCGCGCCGGGTCGAGAACCGCGTGCCCGGGGTCGACGTGAACCCTTACCTCGCGATCGCCGCGACGCTCGCGTGCGGCTACCTCGGCATGGCGCATGCGCTCGCTCCCGCCGACGCGGTGAGTACGAGCGCCTGGAACCTGGAGCACGAACTGCCGCGCCACCTGGAAGACGCGATCAACTGCTGCGCGCCTGTGCGCCGATGCGCGAACTGCTCGGCTCAGGCTTCATCGACGCGTTCTGCGCCGTCAAGGAGCTCGAATACGGCACCTATAACCGCGTCATCAGTTCGTGGGAGCGCGAACACCTGTTGCTGCTGGTGTGACCATGAGCTCCCGCGACGGCATTCACTGGCCACGCGCCGAAGCCCTGGCGCGCCATGAACAAGGCGTGTTCGTGCAGCGCAACCCGCAGTCGCGCCAGCTCGCCGAACGCGCCGCGCAGCATCTGCTGTTCGGCGTGCCGCTGCACTGGATGACCGACTGGGGCACGCCGTTCGCACTGCAAGTGGTGAACGCGCGGGGCGCGACGCTCACAGACGCCGATGGCCACGACCTCAGCGACTTCTGCCTGGGCGACAGCGCCGCGATGTTCGGCCATTCACCCGATGCCGTGGTGCAGGCGCTGGCGAGCCAAGCGGCCCGGGGGCTCAGCGCGATGCTGCCCGGCGCCGACGCCGCCGCGGTGGGCGACTTGCTCACCGCGCGTTTCGGGCTGCCGTTCTGGCAGTTCGCCACCACCGCCACCGACGCGAACCGCTTTGTGCTGCGCTGGCTGCGTGCCGCATCGGGGCGCCGGCGCATCATCGTGTTCAACGGCTGCTACCACGGTACGGTCGACGATGTGTTCGTCGACCTGGTGAATGGCAAACCGGTGCAGCGCGCCAGCCTGCTCGGCCAGGTGCACGACCTGACCGCGCACACCGCGGTCGTCGAATTCAACGACCTGGACGCGCTGGCGCGCGAACTCGCCAAGGGCGACGTGGCCTGCGTGCTCGGCGAACCGGCAATGACGAACATCGGCATGGTGCTGCCCGAGCCGGGCTACTGGCCGGCCGCGCAAGCATTGATTCAACGCCACGGCACGGCACTCGTCTTCGACGAGACCCACACCATTTCGTGCGGGCCGGGTGGTTATGCACGCGCCCACGGCCTGCAACCTGACGCGCTGGTGCTGGGCAAACCGATCGGCGGCGGCCTTCCGTGCGCCGCGTACGGCTTCAGCGCCGCATGGGCCGAACGCGCAGTGCACGCCAAACGCGTCGCGCCGAGCGGCCACTCCGGCATCGGCACCACGCTGAGCGGCAACCTGCTGGCGATGGCCGCGATGCGCGCGACGCTGACCGAGCTGATGACCGCCGCCACCTACGCGCCGATGCTGGCGCTGTCCGGCACACTCGCCGCCGGGCTGCGCGAACGCATCGCGCATCGGCGCCTTCCCTGGTGCGTGACGCAGCTCGGCGCCCGAAGCGAATTCCAGTTCTGCGCCACGCCGCCGCGCAACGGCAGTGAGGCCGCGGCGGCGTTCGACACCGAACTGGAACACCTGATCCACCTTGCGCTGCTCAACCGCGGCGTGCTGATCACGCCATTCCACAACATGATGCTGGTGTGCCCGGCAACGACAGCACATGACGTGCAGCGCCTGCTCGACGCGTTCGACGAGGTGCTGGGCGCGATCGCGCAGGGCTGACGCGCCGGCGGCCGAAGAGTGCGCCTGCCGGTCGGATTTCGAAACCACGCTGCTGTGTTACGCCGCGCCCTGCCCCATTCCGACCGCGCAGCGCCTGTTGGCACTGCACCGCGCCGGGCGCTTGCAGGTGCGCCGCAGCATCGGGCAGGTCACGCTTGCAGACGACGCCAGCCATTACCGCATCGCCCATGCGCATGGCGTGGACCGGGCGCGCGTGCTCATCAACACCACCGGCTCGGTCGACAGACGGGTCAACAGCGCCGCTCAGCCTGCTCTTGTCGCGAGCCTGCGCAATGCCGGCCTGTTGCGCGCCTGTTCGCGCGACGGGGTCGAGCTGGACGGTGCCGACGTCGACATGGCGAACTTTCGCGCCCAGGGCAGCCGCAACATCTTCGTCGCCAACATGTTCCTCTGGGGGCCGGGCTTCTTCACCAGTTCGGCATTCATGATGGCATCGATCGTGGAGCGCTTGCTGACGGCGATCTTCGGGCCACCCAGTGAGGCACCGGCCTCGCATTGGGCGGCGTGAATCGCGGCCGAATTCCGCGGCGCCGGCGCCGGTTGATCTGGCTCAAGGCACGCCCGGTCGGTTGATGCACGATGGCCAGATTTCATCTTCTCGTCACCGACTCAGGGGCACCGATGGCCAAAGACAC
>JANNKS010000350.1:0-2790 GCA_031396425.1 Rhizobacter sp.
ACAAGCTCGGTCAACAAGGTCATCGTTGCCTCCGTCGCGCGACGCGCCGCGCTTCGTGATTCAAGTCGGGTATTTGCGCCCGACCAGGTAGGTCGCCCCGTTCGGCCCGTACTGTTCCGTGTGCGGTATCTGCGCGTCGAGCGTGAAGACGTCGCCAACGCGCAAGCTGCGGCTTTCGCTGCCGCAGGTGAGCACCAGTTCACCGTCAAGCACCAGCGCGCGCACTTCGAACGGGTGCGTGTGGGTGTCGACGAACTGGTTCGCCGGCCAGCTGCGCGTCAGCACTTCGGCAAATCCGAGCTCACCGAGTTCGCGCGTGAATTGAGTCGTGTCCACAGAAATTTCCTCGGGTTCATGGGTCCAGGGCCCGGCGCGGCGGTACCGGCCCGCGCGATGACCGCACCGCCGCGCTCTACAGCGTGCGGATCTGCACCTTGCGGAACTTCATCGTGCCGCCGGCATACTGCAGGCCGATCGGGCCGCTGGTCAGCGTCTTGTCGTCCAGCTCGACGGTGCGCGCGCCGTTGAGCATCAGTGTGAGCTTGCTGCCCTTCGCGGTGATCTCGTAGACGTTCCACTTGCCGCCCGCCTTGGGCATGTTCGAGATGGCAGCGAAGTTGACCACCGCGCCGGTGCCGTATTTCGGGTCGGGCCGCTGGTCGAAGATGTTCGCTTCGTAGCAGGTGCGGTCGGTGATGGCGAACACGTTGGCGCAACGCATGAAGATGCCGCTGTTCGCATCATCGCTGGACCAGAACTCGACGCGGATCTGGAAGTCGGTGTAGCTGCCCTTGGTGAGCAGGAAGGCGTTGTCCTTGTCGGCGCGACCGTCGGCCTGGATGGCGCCGTCCACCGCACGCCAGTTGGCCGCACCGACGCGGTTGAAATTGTCCAGCCCGTTCGCGCCGTCGATCAGCGTCACCCAGCCGGCGTCAGCCGCTGCGCCACCCTGGCTGGCGCAGCCCAGCCCACCCATTGCCACAGCCAATGCGCCGGCAGCTGCCCATGCAAAACGTGTCATGTCCAGTCTCCTCGGGGTTGTTGTGCG
Source organism: Rhizobacter sp. (assembly GCA_031396425.1). Taxonomy (GTDB): domain Bacteria; phylum Pseudomonadota; class Gammaproteobacteria; order Burkholderiales; family Burkholderiaceae_C; genus JAEMQF01. Next base: position 1,049 of record JANNKS010000350.1, read on the forward strand.
GCGAGCATAAACCAAGGCATGATTTCCCTGGCGACTTCGCCCTGACGACCCTGACGAGTCCGACCTCACCACTTCGGCGCGATCTGCACGCCCGGCAGCAGATCGTAGGGCGGTGCCCAGCCGGGCAGGGTTTTCAGGCGCGCACGCCAGGCGGCGATGTGGGCAAACCGCTGCTCGACTTCGTAGCCGCTTTCCTCGAGCGGGTAGAACAGGTAGCCGCACAGCGAAAAGTCGGCAATCGTCGGGTTCTCGCCCACCATCCAGGTGCGGCCCGCGAGGTGCTTGTCGACGATGCCGTAGGCCGCGTCGATGCGGCCCTTCAGCCACGCCATCACGGCAGGGTCCGGCGCGCTCGGGCCGAACGCTTTCGCAAAACGGTAGCTGGCGAAATAACTCGTGAACTTGTGGTTGTCGAAGAACAGCCAGCGTTGCACTTCGTAGCGCTGCTCCTCGCTGGCACCGCCGTACAGCGTGTGTTTGTTGGCGAGGTAACTCAGGATCGCACCCGACTGGGTCAGCCTGCGCGCGCCGTCCTCCAGCACCGGCACCTCGCCCATTTCATTCGAGCGTTCGCGCCAGGCCGGGTCGCGCGTGGCGCCTTGCATGAAGTCGACGAACACCGCCTCAAACGGCTGGCCGATCGCACGCAGGAAGAACGCCACCTTGAAGGCATTGCCGGACTGGCTGAAACAGTGAAGACGCAGCATGAAGCCTCCTCGATTCGGGAACCCGCTTGGCAGCCTGACTGGCCCAGCCTCAGGGCAACGATGTCACGCCGGGCCCGCACAGCGTTTCATCGATGGTGGCCACGTCGGCCAGGCTGGGTGACACGAAGTCGAGGGTCATCACGCCGGCGAGCCTCACGCTCGAGCCGGGGCGGATCGGCACCTCCTGGTCGCGCTGCAGCGACACGCCGTCGACCTCGGTGGGCTGGCTCGACAGCGCCTTGAGCACATAGCCGCCGGCGCGGCTGCGCAATTCGAAGTGCCGCCGGCTGATCTGCTTCGCGGCAAGTGCATTGGGCAGGCCCAGCACGACATCATTCGCGGTCGTGATGTCGACCGTTTCGCCGCGGCCGAAACACACCGTGTCGTGCGGCGGCAGCACCAGGCGTTCGCCCGACTCGCGCACCACGGCCTGGCTCGGAAAGCGCAGCGGGTCGCGCCACAACAACGCGACCGCGTCGACCGCCCGCGCAATGCCCTTCAGGTTGACCGACCCCAAAGGCCGGCACAGGCGGCGCAGCTCTGGGGTGAGCTCCTGGAAAAGTTCGCGCGTGAGCCGCAGTTCGCAGGGCAATGCGGTGGCGGCCAGGCGCGCGCACAGGTTCACCGCGTCGCCGGTGACGTGCACATCGTCGGTCAGCACATGGCCCCAGTGCAAGCCGATGCGAAGGCTGAGCTGGTGCGGCCGCGGCAGGTTCTGGTTGTGCAGCGACACCCGGTTGTGCAGTGCCATCATGGCCTGCACCGCGCCCAACGCCGAGCTGAAGACTGCAAAAGCACCGTCGCCTGCGGTGTCGACGACACGCCCCGGGTGCACCGCGATGCAGCCGTCGAGCAGGTCGAAGTGCAGCTGCTGCAGGCGCCGGCCGGCTTCGTCGCCGAACTGCGCGAAGTAGCCGGCCGAGTCGACGATGTCGGTGAAAGCCAATGCGGCGACACGCTCGAACCGGCGCGCCAGCTCCTGCGAGAGCAGGGTCTGCAGACGGATGATTTCCGTCATCGACAGGCCGGACGGAT
>JANNKS010000358.1:0-1585 GCA_031396425.1 Rhizobacter sp.
TCCGGGTTGTCCTTCAGCGTGAGCGTCGGGCAGCCCGACAGGCGGATGCAGGCGTGGTCGCCGGTGCACACATCTTCATCGACACCGTACTTGACACGTTCGACGCGCTCGCCGCGTTTCAGGCGCGCGGCGATCCAGGGCCGGATGCGGCGTTGCCGCTCGAGCTGGCATTCGCCCTCGGCGATGATGACCTTCAGGCCGTTGAACGGGCTGGTGAAGGCCTCCTGCAAAGTGCGGCGCATCGCGTCTACCTCATAGGTGTGCACACTGCGCAGCCACTGCACGCCCATGCCCTTGAGCGTGGCTTCGATGATCCGGTTCTTGTGCGCCAGACTCTGGTGCAGGCCGCCTTCGCGCTGCGCTTCGGCCTTCGCCTCGTCGTCGGGGGTGTTCAGGATGTCCTGCGTGCCCGTCGCCGAGGTGTAGCCGTTTTTCATGATCCGCAGCACCGCATCGTCGCCGCTGAACAGGGCCGACTGCACGCCGGTGAGCAAGCCGTTGTGCCAGAACCCGCCGTCGCCCATGATCGCCAGCGTGCGCCGCTGCAGCATCGGCGACACGCCGGCGCGGCTCGCCAGGCTCATGCCGTAGCCGAGGATGGAGTGGCCCGAACTGAAGGGCTCGAAGGTGGCCAGCGCATGGCAACCGATGTCGGCCGCCACATGCACCGGCCCGACCTGGGCCTGCGCGAGCTTGAGCGCCGCGAACACCGGGCGCTCCGGGCAGCCGATGCAAAAGCCGGGCGGGCGCGCCGGCAACGGGCCGAGCGTGGCCGCCACGTCGGCGCGCCGCGCCGCGTTGCCGGCGAGCCAGGCGCGCGCGGCGCCGAGGCCCACGTCCGGCAGGTGGCGTTCGATGAACGCGAGCAGGCCCTGGGCCATCACCTCGACGGTGTATTCCCCGGCGGCAGGCAACAGGTCCTTGCCGAAGATGGGGGTTTGCACATCGAGCCGGCGCAGTGCCTGGGCGAGGTCTTTCTCGATGTATTCCGGCGTGCCCTCCTCGAGCACCAGCACCGCGGATTTGCCGGCACAAAAAGCACTGACCTCGGCGGGGACGAGCGGGTAGGTGACGTTGAGCACGAGCAGCGGCACCTGGCTGACGCCGAACGAATCGGCCAGCCCGAACTGCTGCAGCGCCCGCATCAGCCCGTTGTACAGGCCCCCCTGCACCACCAGGCCGACCTCGCTGCGCGGGCCGTCGAAGTGTTCATTCAACCGGTGCTCGGCAATGTAGGCCTGCGCCGCCGGAATGCGCTGTTCGACCTTGAGCTTTTCGTGGCGGAACGTCACCGGCGGATGCGCGAGACGCGCGTAGTCGAATCGAGCCGGCTCCTCCATCAGGCGTCGCGTCGAGATTGCGGGCGCGACATTGTCCTTGCACAGGAAGCTGCCGCGCACATGGCAGGTGCGGATGCGCAATTCCATGAGCGCAGGCATGTTCGAAGCTTCAGACAAGCGAAACCCTTCGTCCACTATGCGCACCATGTTGGACAGATCGGGCCGCGGGTCGAGCATCAGCATGGAAGACTTCAGGGCATACGCATGGGTGCGCTCCTGGATGACGCTGGCACCTTCGCCATAGT
>JANNKS010000383.1:0-5699 GCA_031396425.1 Rhizobacter sp.
GGCTTGGGCGCCTTTTCGATGTCGACCAGGCACATGCGGCAATTCGCCGCGATCGACAGCTTCTTGTGATAACAGAAATGCGGAATGTAGGTGCCGCATTGGTCGGCGGCATGCATGATCACGCTGCCTTCCGCAACCTGCACCTTCTGGCCGTCGAGTTCGATTTCAATCATGGCTGGGCACGGGAATGGATGGGCTCAGACGTAGGCCGGGACCACACAGGTCTTGTGCTCGATGTGATGCACGAATTCAGCGCGGAAGTGTTTGATCATCGCGCGCACCGGCATCGCCGCCGCGTCGCCCAGCGCGCAGATCGTGCGCCCCTGAATGTTGTCGGACACCGAATTGAGCAGCTCGATGTCGTCCATCCTGCCGCTGCCGTGTTCGATGCGATGCACCATGCGGTAGAGCCACCCGGTGCCTTCGCGACACGGTGTGCATTGTCCGCACGACTCGTGGGTATAGAAGTACGACAGCCGCATCAGGCTCTTGACCATGCAGCGCGTATCGTCCATCACGATCACCGCACCCGAGCCGAGCATCGAACCCGCCTTGGCGATGCTGTCGTAGTCCATCGTGCAGTCCATCATGATCGACGCCGGCAGCACCGGGGCCGAGGAGCCGCCGGGAATCACGGCCTTCAGAGTGCGGCCATTCTTCGCGCCCTTGACGCCGCCAGCGAGCTCCAGCAACTTGGCGAATGGCGTGCCGAGCGGCACTTCATAGTTGCCCGGCAGTTCGACGTCGCCCACCACCGAATAGATCTTCGTGCCGCCGTTGTTCGGCTTGCCGATCTCGAGGTAGGGCTGGCCGCCGTTTCGGATGATCCACGGCACCGCTGCAAACGTCTCGGTGTTGTTGATCGTGGTGGGTTTGCCGTACAGGCCATAACTGGCCGGAAAGGGCGGCTTGAACCGCGGCTGGCCCTTCTTGCCTTCGAGCGACTCGAGCAGCGCCGTTTCTTCGCCGCAGATGTAGGCGCCGAAGCCATGCGCGGCATGAAGCTGAAAGCTGAACGCCGAGCCGAGCAGCTTGGCGCCGAGGTAACCCGCGGCACGCGCCTCTTCCAGCGCCTCCTCGAAGCGATCATAGACTTCGAAAATCTCGCCGTGGATGTAGTTGTAGCCGACGCTGATGCCCATCGCATACGCCGCGATCGCCATGCCTTCGATGACGATGTGCGGGTTGAACATCAGGATGTCGCGGTCCTTGCAGGTGCCCGGCTCGCCTTCGTCGGAGTTGCACACCAGGTACTTCTGGCCCGGGTACAAACGCGGCATGAAGCTCCATTTCAGCCCGGTCGGGAAACCCGCACCGCCGCGGCCGCGCAAGCCTGAAGTCTTGACTTCGGCCACCACCTGCTCGGGCGTCATCGGCTCGCTGCCGCCAACGCCGAGAATCTTGCGCAGCGCCTGGTAGCCACCGCGTGCTTCGTAGTCCTTCAGCGACCAGTTGCGCCCGTTCAGGTCGGCGTAGATCTGCGCGCCGAGGTGCCGGCCGTGAAAACAGGTGTGCCGGCCGTCGGACTGGAAACGCGAGAGGTCGAGCATGGCCATCACACCGTGGCGGCGCCGGCGCGCGCCTGCGAACGCAACACATCGAGCAACTCGTCGAGGCGCTGCGGCGTCATGTAGCTGCACATCTGGCGGTCGTTCACCAGCATCACCGGCGCATCGGCGCAGGCGCCAAGGCATTCGCTTTTCTGCACCGTGAACAGGTGGTCGGCGGTGGTACCACCCTCCTCCACGCCGAGGCGCCGGCACACGTGTTCAAGCGCCTTCTGCCCGTCGCGCAGCTGGCATGGCAGATTGGTGCAGACATTGAGCTTGAAGCGGCCCAGCGGCTGTTGGTTGTACATGTTGTAGAAGGTCGTGACCTCGTGCACCGCGATGGGCGGCATGCCGAGGTATTCGGCCACGGCGCGTTCGCTGTCCGGCGACACATGCCCTTGCTCCTGCTGAACGATGGCCAGGCACGCCATCACCGCCGACTGCTTCTGTTCGGCGGGGTACTTGGCAACTTCGCGCTCGAAGCGCTGCTGGGTCTGGGCCGACAACAAGACTACTCTCCCTGCAAATGCTGCTCGGCCGGGTCCGCGCGCAACGGCGACATCAGAATGGATGGTTCGCTCACCGGTCGATCTCCCCGAAGACGATGTCCATCGTGCCGATCACGGCGACCGCGTCGGCAATCATGTGGCCGCGCGCCATTTCGTCGAGCGCAGCCAGGTGCGGGAAGCCGGGTGCGCGAATCTTCAGGCGGTACGGCTTGTTCGCACCATCGCTGACGATGTAGATGCCGAACTCGCCCTTCGGGTGCTCGACCGCCGCATACGCCTCGCCTTCGGGCACGTGAAAGCCCTCGGTGAACAGCTTGAAGTGATGGATCAACTCTTCCATGCTCGACTTCATGTCGACGCGCGGAGGCGGCGCGATCTTGTGGTTGTCGGTGATCACCGGGCCCGGGTTGGCGCGCAACCAGTCGACACATTGGCGAATGATGCGATTGGACTGGCGCATTTCTTCGATGCGCACCAGATAGCGGTCATAGGTGTCACCGTTCACGCCCACCGGAATGGCGAAGTCGACGCGGTCGTACACCTCGTAGGGCTGCTTCTTGCGCAAGTCCCATTCGACGCCCGAGCCACGCAGCATCGGACCGGTGAAACCCAGGTTCATCGCGCGCTCCGGCGTCACCACACCGATGCCCACGGTGCGCTGCTTCCAGATGCGGTTGTCGGTCAGCAGGGTTTCGTATTCGTCGACGCACTTCGGGAAACGCGTCACGAAGTCGTCGATGAAGTCGAGCATCGAACCGCTTCGGTTCTGGTTCAGGCGCTCAATCGCCTTGGCGTTGCGGATCTTGTTCGCCTTGTACTGCGCCATGCTGTCGGGCAGATCGCGGTAGACGCCGCCCGGCCGGAAATAGGCCGCGTGCATGCGCGCGCCGGAGGCGGCTTCGTACATGTCGAACAGGTCTTCGCGTTCGCGGAAGCAGTAGATGAAGATGTTCATCGCACCGCAGTCCAGGCCATGCGCCCCCAGCCACATCAGGTGGTTCAGCAGGCGGGTGATTTCGCTGAACATCACGCGGATGTATTGCGCGCGCAGCGGTACCTCGACGCCGAGCAGTTTCTCGATCGCCAGGCAGTAGGCGTGTTCGTTGCACATCATCGACACGTAGTCGAGCCGGTCCATGTAGGGCAGCGACTGGATGAAGGTCTTGCTTTCAGCGAGCTTTTCGGTCGCCCGGTGCAACAGCCCGATGTGCGGGTCGGCGCGCTGGATGACCTCGCCGTCGAGTTCGAGCACCAGGCGCAGCACCCCGTGCGCCGCCGGGTGCTGCGGGCCGAAGTTGAGGGTGTAGTTCTTGATGTCGGCCATGAACTAGGGTTTGCCGCCGTAAAGGTTCTCGCGCACGATGCGCGGCGTGATTTCGCGCGGCTCGATCGTCACAGCCTGGTAGATCACCCGCTTGGCGACCGGGTCGTAGCGCATCTCGACGTTGCCCGAGGTTGGAAAGTCCTTGCGGAATGGGTGGCCGATGAAACCATAGTCGGTGAGGATGCGTCGCAGGTCGAGGTGGCCTTCGAAGATGATGCCGAACAGGTCGAAGGCCTCGCGTTCGAACCAGTTGCTCGAGCTCCATACCTCACCCAGTGAGGCGATCATCGGCAGTTCATCGTCCGGGCAGAACACCTTCAGGCGCAGCCGCCAGTTGTGGCGCAACGAGAGCAGGTGCGACACGACGCAGTACCGCGGGCCGTCCCAGGGTTGGTCTTTGTAGCTCGAGTAGTCAACGCCGCACAGGTCGATGAGCTGCTCGAAGCCGAGTTCGGCGTGATCACGCAGCACCAATGCGCATGCCGCGTAGTCGGGCGCGCCCACGGTGATCGTCATTTCGCCGCGATCCCGCACGAGCCGCTTCACGCGCGCACCGAGCACGGCTTCGATCGACGCTTGCAGTGTGTCCAGATTGCTCATGGCACGCCTCAGCGGGCGATCGTGTTTTCGCGGCGAATCTTCGCCTGCAACTGCAGGATGCCGTAGAGCAGCGCCTCGGCAGTGGGCGGGCAACCGGGCACGTAGACATCAACCGGAACGATCCGGTCGCAGCCGCGCACCACCGAATAGCTGTAGTGGTAATAGCCACCGCCATTCGCGCACGATCCCATCGAAAGCACCCAGCGCGGCTCGGCCATCTGGTCGTACACCTTGCGCAGCGCCGGCGCCATCTTGTTGCACAGCGTGCCGGCCACGATCATCAGGTCGCTCTGACGCGGGCTGGGGCGGAACAACATGCCGAAGCGGTCAATGTCGTAGCGCGCCGCGCCGGCGTGCATCATTTCCACCGCACAACAGGCGAGGCCGAATGTCATGGGCCACAGCGAACCGGTCTTGGACCAGTTGATCACCGTGTCCAGACTGGTCGTGACGAAGCCTTCCTTGAGGATGCCTTCAATGCCCATGCGGAGGCCTCGTTGTGTGCGGCTTCACTCCCAATCGAGTGCACCCTTCTTCCATTCGTAGGCAAAGCCGACGACGAGGATGAGCAGGAACACCATCATCGCCCAGAAACCCGTGGCACCAATCTCGCGCAATGCCACCGCCCAGGGGAAGAGGAAGGCGATTTCAAGGTCGAAAAGGATGAAGAGAATGGCGATGAGGTAGTAGCGCACATCGAATTTCATGCGCGCGTCTTCGAAGGCTTCGAAGCCGCATTCGTAGGGGGAATTCTTCGCCGGGTCGGGCTTGTGCGGCCCGAGCAATGCACCCAGCACCTGGGGCGCAACGCCCACCGCAACACCGACCAGAATGAACAGGATGACTGGGAGGTAGGGTTCCAGGAGCATGGTCGAAAACGTGGTGCCGGGTCGCTGCGTTGAGAGATGGCCGACTCAGCTGCCATGGCGGCCGGTCTGACGCGTCAAACTTGGTGCCGACGGCGAGACTCGAACTCGCACAGCTTTCGCCACTACCCCCTCAAGATAGCGTGTCTACCAATTTCACCACGTCGGCGGTACACCAGGAACTAACACTGAATGGCTTGAGGAATCGCTCACCAAACAACCACAGATTCTAACCACAATGCACCGCCTTCCCGGGGGCAGGATCGTACAGGAACCGCACTGTCGCAAGGGCGAAGTGCAGCCCTGCACGCCTGCGCTCTGGCTTACTTGACCGGTATGGCCGCAGCACCGGACGCCGCAGGCGCAGGGCTTGCGGGAGCAGGGATCTGCGTGACGCCAACGCCACTTGCCGCGCCGGGCACGGCAGCCGCACCCGTCGCAGGCACATCCGATGCACCGGCAGCAGGCCGATCGAGCACGCTGCCGCCACTCGAGGCGGGCCGGCGTTCGTTCGACGAGTAGGCCAGAGCCAGCGTGCAGACAAAGAACACCGCCGCGCACACCGCGGTCGAGCGCGAGAGGAAGTTCGCACTGCCGGTGGCACCGAACAGGCTGCCCGACGAGCCGCTGCCAAACGACGCGCCCATGTCGGCGCCTTTGCCATGCTGGATCAGCACCAGCCCGATCATCACGAGCGCTGAAATGATCTGCAGCGCCACGACCAGGTTCATCAACAAGTTCATTCGTCCACTCCGAGAGAAGTCTGTTCCGGCAAACTCAACCTGCGGCTCGGCAGATGGCGGCGAAATCCGCCGCCTTCAGCGATGCACCACCGATCAATCCACCGTCG
>JANNKS010000388.1:0-3540 GCA_031396425.1 Rhizobacter sp.
CCGCGCCGCGCGCCGAGAGTTTGGGTGAGTTTTTCGGTGAGCGGCGTAAAGCCGGAGATGTCGGCGAAGAGCGCCGCGCCGGTACACCGAGCGCGACGTGCTGCTCTATGCCGTGGGCATCGGCTGCAGCGAACTGCGCCACGTCCACGAGCAGCACCCGCAGTTCGCGGTGTTCCCCACCTTCGCGATCCGCTGGGGCCATGCCGGGCTGAAGATCGACGCCGCCGCGTTGCCCCAATCACCCGGCCCGCTGCTGCTCGACGCCGAGCGCCAGCTCGAACTGCTGGCGCCACTGCCCTTGCAGGGCACGGTGCAGGTGCGCTCGCGCTTGCTGGCGGTGCACCCGCGGCCCAAGGGCGCGGCCTTCGCCGAGGTGGAGTCGGAGGTGAGCGATGCCAGCGGCCGGGTGTGCGTGCGCATGGTCAGCGGCTCGTTCCGGCGGGGCGTGGCGGCGCTCGGCGACATCGAGCCCTTCGAAGGCGCGGGCATCAGCCGCTCGGTGAAGATTCCCGTGCCCGAACGCGCGCCCGACCTGAACCTGGTGGCGCACATCGCTTCGAACCAGGCGCACCTCTACCGGCTGTCGGGCGACTACAACCCGCTGCACATCGACCCCGCGGCCGCGGCCTTCGGCGGGTTCGACCGGCCCATCCTGCATGGCCTGTGCACCTACGGCCACTGCGGCCAGATGCAGCTGGGTGCGCTGTGCGACGCCGACGTCGCGCGCTTCGGTTCGCTGCGGCTGCGCTTCGCATCGCCGGTTCATCCGGGCGATGCACTGCACCTGCGGGCCTGGCACGACGGGCCGGCGCGCGTGGTGTTCGAAGGCCGTGTCGACGACAAGGTGGTGGTCTCGAACGCCTGCTTCACCTACCGCTGAAGCGCGCCGCCGCCGCGATGACCCCGCCGACACGCACCCAGGCCATCGCCGAGGTCACCGGCCCGGGTGCGCCGCACGAACTGGTGGACGCGCTGGTCCATGGCCGCCAGGTGCGGGTGTTCAAGAACGCACCGGCCTCGCTGCGGGCGATGTTCGAAGTCACTGCCAGCGAGCTCCCCTTCCTGGTCTACGCCGACGAACGCCTGACCTTCGCGCAGGCCTGGGCCGTTTCGGCGCGCGTCGCGCAGGTGCTGGTGAAGCAGTGCGGCGTTCGCCATGGCGACCGCGTCGCGATCGCGATGCGCAATTACCCCGAGTGGGTGCTGGCCTTCACGGCCATCACATCGATCGGCGCGGTGGCGGTGGCGATGAATGCGCACTGGCAGGCCGACGAGATGGTCTACGGCCTGACCGACTGCGGTGCCAAGGCGATCGTCGCCGACCAGGAGCGGCTCGACCGGCTGGCCGAACGCCCGGCGATCCCCGGGCTTCACGTGCTCGCGGTGCGTGCGGAGCGTCTGGTGGCCGGTGCGCGGCCGCTGCAGGCGCTGATGGACGCGCTGGGCGATGTGCCGATGCCGGCGGCCGACGTCGCGCCCGACGACCTGGCGATCATGCTCTACACCTCGGGCTCGACCGGCCACCCCAAGGGCGTGCCGTCGACACACCGCAACATCCTGTCCGCGCTGCTGTCGTGGGAGGCCGACCGGCTGATCGGCGAGCGCGTCGCCGGCCTGGAAGCCGCCGGGCCAGCCGCGCCCACCGAGCAACCCGGCACCCTGCTGGCCGTGCCGCTGTTCCACGTCACCGGGCTGCACGCGTCGTACCTGATCAGCTACCGGCTGCAGCGCCGCATGGTGTGCATGTACCGCTGGGACGCGCAGGTGGCGGCGGCGCTGATCGAGCGCGAGCGCCTGAGCTCTGTGGTGGCGCCGGCCGCCGTCACCGGCGACCTGGTGCGCGTTGCGCAGACCCGGCGCCACGACCTGAGCAGCTTGCTGCTGGTGGGCGGCGGCGGCGCGCCGCGCGCGCCCGAGCAGGTGCGGCAAATCAAGGCCAGTTTCGACAACGCGATGCCCAACATCGGCTGGGGCATGACCGAGACGAATGCCATCGGCGCGGGCATCGGCGGTGAAGACTACCTGCAGCGCCCGGCCAGTTCGGGCCGCTGCTCGCTGGTGCTTCAGCTCAAGGTGGTGGACGAGCAGGGCACCGAACTGCCGGCGGGCCAGCGCGGCGAACTGCTGGTGCGCGGCACTTCGGTGTTCGCCGGCTACTGGAACCTGCCGCAGGCGAACACCGCCGGCTTCGTCGGCGACTGGTTCCGCACCGGCGACGTGGCCTACCTCGACGACGAAGGTTTCCTGTTCATCGTCGACCGCATCAAGGACCTGATCATCCGCGGCGGCGAAAACATCGGCTGCGGCCAGGTCGAGGCGGCGTTGCTGCTGCACCCCCAGGTGCACGAGGCGGCGGTGTTCGCCGTGCCCGACGAGCGCCTGGGCGAAGAGGTGGGCGCGATGGTCTATGGCGATGCCGCGCTCGACCTGGACGCACTGCGCCAGTTCCTGGCCGCCCACCTGGCCCGGTTCGAACTGCCGCGCTACATCGTGCGTTCAGCGCAGCCGCTGGCACGCACGCCGTCGGGCAAGATCCTCAAGCGCGAGATCCGTGCGGCGGCGTTGGCGCAGATCGAAGCGGGCACCACGTGACGCTCGGCGCCGCGCCTCAACCCCTCAACCCCCACTGCGCGGGCTGAACGTGCGCGGGAACACGGTGGTGCGGGTTCGATCCTTCAGCCGGTAGCCCAGCGGCGGGCGGTTCGAGTCGCTTTCGACAATGCCGACTTCCTCGAGAAAGCCCGCCGCCAGCATGCGGGTGCGAAATCCGCTCTTGTCGACGCTGCGGCCGAGCACCACTTCATAGGTGTGCTGCAACTGCGGCAGCGTGAACGGTTCGGGCAGCAGGAACGCGGGCAGCGAGGTGTATTCGACCTTGCTGCGCAGGCGCTCCAGCGCGGCTTGAAGGATCTGTGCGTGGTCGAAGGCCAGCTTCTTGCGGCGCGGCAGTTCGTCGACTGAAAACCATGCCACGTCGGCGGCGTTCGCGCCCTTGGCCAGCGCTTGCCCGGGCGCCGCGATCAGGGCGAAGTAGGCGTGCGTGGCCGACCAGCCGCGCGGGTCTCGTGCCGCGCTGCCCCAGCTGCCCAGCTGTTCGAGGTAGGGGCTGGCCACGCCCGTCTTCTCCAGCAGCTTGCGGCGCGCGCAGGCGAGCAGGTCGTGGTCGAGCTCGATGTCGACGAAACCGCCCGGCAGCGCCCACAGGCCGGGGAACGGTTCGCCCGTGTCGCTGGGGCGTTGCACCAGCAGCACCTGCAGCGCGTCTTCGCGCACCGTGAAGATCACGACGTCCACCGTCGTGTAGGGCTGCGCGAAGTGAGGTGCCGCCGCTGCACGCCGGGTTGCCGGTCTGTTCATGCCGGTGTCAGGTCCAGGAAGTGAACGAGCATGTGGAAGTGGTCGTCATGGAACTGATCTTCCAGATCGCACAGCCGCTCGATCGGCATCCACTCGACCGCCTGCGCGTCGTCGTCGGCGTGCACTTCGGGCAGTTCGCGCTCACCCAGGTCGAAGTAGAAGGCGTGCGTGATGGTGCGGCCG
>JANNKS010000391.1:0-2492 GCA_031396425.1 Rhizobacter sp.
TCGAGCACGATGTGGTGCGTGTCGTACTCCTTGCCCACTTCGGTGACGCGCACGTTGCCGCTGACGGTGGCGGTGATGGTTTTCTCGGCGGCTTTCGGGCCGTAGAGGTTGGTGTAGGCGTGGGCGGCCGACCAGGGCGGCAACTGGGCGCTGTACTGTGCGCTGGTGAACGGCACTTCGCCGCTGGCCGAAGCCGCCGCGGAGGGCGCGTCGGGCACTTCGGCCGGCAGCGCCAAGGGGGTCACGCCGGCTTCGGCCCAGTGCTCGTCGCTCAACTCGGCGGGCAGTTCACCCCAGCAGAGTTGCTCCTGCAGGCTGTAGGCGCGCACTTTCGGAACGTTGCGCCAGTTATCGATCGAGCCCGTGGGGCAGGGCGAGATGCACGCCATGCACAGGTTGCAGATCTCGGCGTCGACGACGTAGTTGTTCGAGTCGTGCGTGATCGCCTTGACGGGGCAGATCGCCTCGCAGGTGTTGCAGCGGATGCAGATCTCCGGATCGATCAGGTGCTGCTTGATGACCTTGACCTCGGAATGGTCCATCGTCTTGTCTCCTCGGTGGGCCGCGAGCGACTCTGCCGCTCGCGCCAAGCTCAATTGAAGCGCACGTAGTCGAAATTCACCGGCTGGCGGTTGATGCCCATCACCGGCGGCGCGATCCAGTTGGCGAACTTGCCCGGTTCCACCACGCGGCCCATCAGGCCCGCCACGTAGGCGCGGTCTGCGGCGCTGGGCAGCCACTCGTCGACCTTGGTCTTCCACTCCGCTTCGCTGACCAAACGGCCATCGGGTGCCACCTTCACACCGGCGAGCGCGCCGATGTTGCGGTGGAAGGCCTTGTGCGGCGTGGTCAGTCGGAACGGAATGCCGGCCTTTTCGATCACCTTGTTCCAGCGGCCGACGCCGGAGACGCTGTCCTTGATGTAGTCGTCGCGCAGCACCTCGTTCAACGCATTGAGCATCGGGACTTCCCGCTCCACCAGCTGGCCGTTCTGGACCTGCAGCACGCGGTAGGTCTGGCCCCGCAGCTGGTGGTCGTCCAAACGCTTGCCTTCTTCGTAACGGCCCTTGAGTCCGGTGCTGTAGAAGGTGGCGGCGTTGCTGGACTCGTCGGCACCGAACAGATCGATGGTGACGCTGAAGTGGAAGTTCAGGTAACGCTGCAGCGTCGGCAGGTCGATCACGCCGGCATCGCGCAACTTCTTCGGGTCGTCGGTCTTCAACTCGTTCATCGCCGCGCAGGTGCGCTGGATCACCCGGCTGATGCCGGATTCACCGACGAACATGTGGTGTGCCTCTTCGGTCAGCATGAACTTGGTGGTGCGCGCCAGCGGGTCGAACGCGCTCTCGGCAAGGGCGCAGAGCTGGAACTTGCCGTCGCGGTCGGTGAAGTAGGTGAACATGAAGAAGCTCAGCCAGTCAGGCGTGGCTTCATTGAAGGCCTGCAGGATGCGCGGGTTGTCCTGCTGCCCGCTGCGGCGCTGGAGCAGCGCTTCACCTTCCTCGCGACCATCGCGGCCGAAGTACTTGTGCAGCAGGTAGACCATCGCCCACAGGTGGCGGCCTTCCTCGACGTTGACCTGGAACAGGTTGCGCAGGTCGTACTGGCTCGGGCAGGTCAGCCCGAGGTGGCGCTGTTGCTCCACCGATGCCGGCTCGGTGTCGCCCTGCGTGACGATGATGCGGCGCAGGTTGGCGCGATACTCGCCGGGCACGTCTTGCCAGGCAGCCTCGCCGAGGTGCTCGCCGAAGTGGATCTTGCGGTCCTTCTCGCCCGGGTTCAGGAAGATGCCCCAGCGGTAGTCGGGCATCTTCACGTGGCCGAACTGGGCCCAGCCTTCGGGGTCCACGCTGACGGCGGTGCGAAGGTAGACGTCGAAGTTCTGCGAACCCTCCGGGCCCATGTCGTCCCACCACGACAGGAAGCTGGGCTGCCACTGCTCGAGCGCTCGCTGCAGCGTGCGGTCTTCCTGCAGGTTCACGTTGTTGGGGATCTTCTCGCGGTAATTGATCGTGCTCATCTCGGACTCCAGAATAGTGCTGCGGCGGCGTCATTGAGGTTGCGATGCGCCGCCTGGACCGCACCGCACAACGAGTTCAAACGGGCCAGCCTCTCAGACGCGGTTCCAGTCGAACGCGGCCTTGTCGCCCTTGCCGTACACCTTGAGCGCGCCTTTTTCGCCGACTGCATTCGGGCGTTGGAAGATCCAGTTCTGCCAGGCGGTCAACCTGCCAAAGACACGTGTGAACATGTTCTCGGGGCCGTTGAAGCGCAGGTTGGCTTCGAGCCCGGTGAGCGCGTCAGGGCTCATGGCCACGCGCTCTTCGATGGCGATGCGCGTCTCGTCGGCCCAGTCGATGTCGTCGGGGTTGCTGGTCACCAGGCCCACCGCGAACGCGGCGTCGGCGTCCAGGGCCTGGCCCGCCTTGGCACGCACGGCTTCCAGGGCCGGTTGCTCGTTATAGAAGCGGCGTTGCAGGCGGCTCTGCGCC
>JANNKS010000398.1:0-3934 GCA_031396425.1 Rhizobacter sp.
GCACATGCACGCGGGCGACGGCAATGTGCATACCAACCTGCCGGTCAACAGCGACGACTACGAGATGCTGCAGACGGCGCACCATGCCGTGGCACGCATCATGGTGCTGGCGCGTTCGCTTGACGGTGTGATTTCAGGCGAGCACGGCATTGGCATCACGAAACTGGAGTTTTTGACCGATGCCGAGTTGCAGCCGTTTGCCGACTACAAAGCCAGGGTTGATCCGGAAGGACGTTTCAACAAAGGCAAGCTGCTACGAAATTCAGAGCTACCAGCGCAATCAGGACGGGGGCCAGACGGGGAAAGGGCTGTGTCGAAACAGATCCGTGCTGATTTGACCAATGCCTACACGCCCAGCTTCGGGCTGATGGGGCACGAATCGCTCATCATGCAGCAGTCGGACATTGGCGCCATCGCCGACAGCGTGAAGGATTGCCTGCGCTGCGGCAAGTGCAAACCGGTGTGTTCCACCCATGTGCCGCGCGCCAATTTGCTGTACAGCCCGCGCAACAAGATTCTCGCGACTTCGCTGCTGGTGGAAGCTTTCCTGTATGAAGAGCAGACACGGCGCGGCGTCAGCATCAAGCACTGGGAAGAATTCGAGGACGTGGCCGACCACTGCACGGTGTGCCACAAGTGCTTGAGCCCGTGCCCGGTCGACATCGACTTCGGCGACGTGTCGATGAACATGCGCAACCTGCTGCGCAAGATGGGCCACAAGAGCTGGCGGCCCGGCAACGCGGCGGCGATGTTCTTCCTCAACGCCACCAACCCCGAAACCATCCGCCTGATGCGCCGCGCGATGGTTGACGTGGGCTTCAAGCTGCAGCGTTTCGCGAACGACCTGCTGCGGGGCCTGGCCAACAAGCAAGCCGCCGCGCCTCCGGCCACCGTCGGGCCGGCGCCGCTGAAAGAGCAGGTCATCCACTCCATCAACAAGAAGATGCCCGGCGGCCTGCCCAAACGCACCGCGCGCGCGCTGCTCGACATCGAAGACAAAGACTACGTGCCCATCATCCGCGACCCGGCGTCCACTTCGGTCGACAGCGAAGCGGTGTTCTACTTTCCCGGCTGCGGCTCGGAGCGGCTGTTCTCGCAGGTCGGCCTGGCCACGCAGGCGATGCTGTGGCACGCCGGCGTGCAGACCGTGCTGCCGCCCGGCTACCTGTGCTGCGGCTACCCGCAGCGCGGCAGCGGCCAGTTCGACAAGGCCGACAAGATCATCACCGACAACCGGGTGCTGTTCCACCGCGTCGCGAACACACTCAACTACCTCGACATCAAGACCGTGGTGGTGAGCTGCGGCACCTGCTACGACCAGCTGCAGGGCTACAAATTCGAAGACATCTTCCCCGGCAGCCGCATCGTCGACATCCACGAATTCCTGCTCGAGAAAGGCATCACGCTCGAAGGGCAGGGCGGCTACCTGTACCACGACCCGTGCCACAGCCCGATGAAGCTGCAAGAGCCCATGAAAACCGTGAAGGCCCTGCTCGGCGCCAACGTGGTCGAAAGCAAACGCTGCTGCGGCGAAAGCGGCACGCTGGGCGTGACCCGGCCCGACATCTCCACGCAAATTCGCTTTCGCAAGGAAGAAGAGCTGCGCAAGGACGAAACCACGCTGCGCAGCCTCATCGCCGAGAATGAGCCCGGTGCACAAGTGGGCAAGGGCAACCTCAAGATCCTCACCTCCTGCCCGAGCTGCCTGCAAGGCCTGAACCGCTTCAAAGGCGACCTGAACAACGGCCTGCTCGAAGCCGACTACATCGTTGTCGAAATGGCGAACCAGATTCTGGGGGACGGTTGGTTGCCGGAGTATGTGGAGCGGGCGAATGGTGGCGGCATCGAGCGCGTGCTGGTGTGAAGGCCCAGGAGATTGGCCGATCGTGATTGCTGCGAGATCGCCGCTTTTGTCTGTACGCTGATATCCTGAGTACTTGTGATGGCACGGAGGGCGCGATGAGTGCGGTTTTGCCCCGATCAGGCTTTGATGCTGCGGCCTACCTGGCCTGGGAGGGCTCGCAGGAAGTGCGGCACGAATTTATCGCTGGCGAAGTATTCGCGATGACGGGCGCCAAGCTTGCGCACAACGTCATCGCTCTGAATGCTGCGGTTTTTCTGCGGCAGGCGCTCAAGGGCAAGCCCTGTCGCGTCTTCATGGCAGACCTGAAGCTGCGCGTTGACGCTGCCGATGCGTTCCTCTACCCAGACGTGATGGTGAGTTGCGACCCTAGGGACCGAAGGCCTGACGACGACACCTTCATCCGCCACCCCTGGCTGGTGATTGAGGTCTTGTCGCCAAGCACGGCAGCCTACGATCGCGGCCGTAAATTCGAGCTGTACCGCATGGTGGAATCGCTGACGCACTACCTGCTGGTCGAACAAGACCGTCGCGGCGCAGAACTGTTTCGCAAGAACGACGAGGGGCTTTGGGTCCTGCAGCCCCTCGGCGGCGCCGATACCTTGCACCTCGGCGGTCATGGAATCGATTGGCCGATCGCCTCGTTGCACGACGACGTGGACTTCGAAAACCCGGCCGCGCAGGCTTGACGAGCCGTGCAGCAGTGAACTTGTGGCCGTCGCGGCCGAAGGTTCAACGCCCCGCCTATTGTTTTCCGCCCAGCGCTTTTCTTTCGCGCCAGATTTCCTGCACGAATGGACTGGTCACGCTTCAGTGCGGCGCTCGGCGCAGCTCTTGAGTTTTATTGCACTTTATGGAAATCGAATAATTGTCAGAAATCCATAAATAGCCTAGAAACATTGGCCTCCTCCCGCGACATCCACCTCGGCAAACAGCGCCTCCACCGTGACGTCCAGCTTCACGCTCGCCAGATTCACCGGCTCTGCCCCTTCGAACGGGTACAGCACCCACATACCGTCATCTCGCTTGCGAAACACATCGGTTCGGCGCGTGTCGATGTCGACCAGCACGTATTCCTGCAGCGAAGCAATGCGCCGGTAGTGCACGAACTTTTCGCCCCGGTCATAGGCGGCCGTGCTGGGCGACAACACTTCCACCAGCAGCACCGGTTCGGCCTTGCTGAGCGGGCTGGCGGCGTCGGCGCTGTTGCAGGTGACCATCACGTCGGGGTAGAAATAGCTGTTCGCGGCCGTCACCTGCAGCTTCATGTCGCTCATGAAGGTTCGGCACGGCGTGCCGCGCAGGTGCTCGCGCAGCGCGAAGGCGATGTTGAGCGCCACCGTCACATGCCGATCTTCCGCACCTGCCATCGCGAACACTTCACCGTTCACAAACTCATGGCGTTCGCGCTGGCCACTCTCCCAGGCGATGAACTCCTCGGCGGTCAGCACGGGTTTTTCTGCAGCCTGGCCCATTTCCCACTCGCATTGAAAGGTGGCACGCGCCCATTATGTGTCCAGACTCGCGTTCGCTACACTGGGCCAAGTCTCCGCAGTCAACTCCGCAAAGGCGCGCACCATGGCCGGCCTCAAGCCTGAAACCCCGCAACCCACCACCATCACCGCGCACCAGCAGTCGCGCGTGCTCGAAGTGGGCTTTTCCGACGGCGCGGCGTTCCGCATCCCCTACGAGCTGATGCGCGTTTATTCGCCGTCCGCCGAAGTGCAGGGCCACGGCCCCGGCCAGGAGGTGCTGCAGACCGGCAAACGCGAGGTCGAACTCACCGAACTCGAACCCGTCGGCAACTACGCCGTGCAGCCGCATTTCTCCGACGGCCACAACACCGGCATCTTTTCGTGGGACTACCTCTACTTCCTGGGTTCGCAGCAAGGCGAGCTTTGGCAGAAATACGAAGCGCGCCTGCAGGCCGCCGGCATGAGCCGCGACGCGCCGATGGTGGCCGAAGCCGCAGGCGGCTCCTGCGGCCACCACCACTGAGACCCGCAGCCCGTCATCCCGGCATCCCGTCATCCCGGCGAAAGCCGGGACCCACTCTGCGCACAGCCTCCAAAC
>JANNKS010000399.1:0-2486 GCA_031396425.1 Rhizobacter sp.
CGCACTCCGTAGTCCTGCACGAAGCGGTTCGCCTGGAAGCCGGCCTTGTGCCGGTCGAAGCGGGTGTCGGGGTCCAGGCCCGTCATGCCGACGTAGACGCAGGGTCTGGCATGGCTGTAGTCGGGGTTCGCGCGCCGGAAACTGGCTTCGTTCCAGACCCGGTCGGACAATTCCACGACATAGACGTGGTGGTGATGGCGGCGGCGCATTGGGGGGCACGGTCAGTGGCGATGGGGCCGGTGACCCCCAAGCTTGCCATAGCCGGATAGCATGGCGACCATGCCGCTGCGCGCTGCCTTCGTCCTTTCCCTGGCCTTGCTGATGACCCCGCACCCTTCGAACGCCGACAGCTCGAGCCATGCCCTCGCGTCGTACTACGAGCGCCACATGGCACTGGTTGGTGGCGTGGCGTACGGCTGGCGCGGGCGCGACCAGCCGCAGCGCCTGCGCGACGGCGTGTTGCAGGTGGGGGTGAGCCAGGACGCCTACTTTGCGCTGCTCACCGACGCGTCACTGGTGACCTGGACCGACGACGCGCGCAAGAGCACCCTGTTGATGCGCGGCGTGGCCGGTTTCGCCGCCGGTGCGTCGGGCTGGTTCGCGATCGACGCCTCCGGCGTGCTCTGGCACGCCAGCACCGCTGCCGGCACCCATGGCGCACCCCAGCGTGTGGCCGACGGCGTGGTGGCCGCGTGCATCGGCGACAGTGCCGACTACTACATCACCCGCACCGGCCAGTTGTTCGCGAAAGGACTGGCGCACCGCGGCCAGTACGGTGACGGCCTGCTCACCGCCACGCCCGGCTTCGTGCCGACTGCCGCCGACGCGGTGGTGGTGAAAGCGCACACCGGCCACGCGATCCACCTGCGGCGCGACGGCACCGTGATGGGCACCGGTGGCAACCGGTTCGGCCCGCTGTCGTCGCACGGCCTGGGCGACAGGGCGGACCGCTGGGGTGCGATTTTTCAGGGCGCCGCGGCGATCGCCACCGGCTCGCGCCACTCGCTGGCGATTCGCGTCGATGCCAGCCTGTGGGGCTGGGGCGCAGGTTTCGCGATTGCGCCGGCGAAACTGATGGACCAGGTGGTGGCGGTGGCGGCGGGAGACACCGCGACGATCGCCCGCCAGGCCGACGGCACACTCTGGCAATGGGACGGTGGTGGTGTGCCGCGCCGGTTGAAGTTGCCGCCCTGATTGAGCCGCGAGCGGCTCGATGCGCCGCAGCGCAGCGCCAAAAAGCGCCCGCCCGCAGCCGTCACATCGGCGTGGCTGCTACGCTGCACCCCTCCGTCGCCACCGCACCCCACCATGCAGACCACCCGACTCGGCCGCACCGGCCTGCAAGTTTCTCGCCTCTGCCTCGGTTGCATGACCTACGGCGTGCCCGACCGCGGCGCCCACCCCTGGACGCTCGACGAGGCCGCCAGCCGCCCGCTGATCCGTCAGGCGGTGGAACTGGGCATCAACTTCTTCGACACCGCGAACGCCTATTCCGACGGCACCTCGGAAGAAATCGTCGGCCGGGCGCTTCGCGACTTTGCGCGGCGCGACGAGATCGTCGTCGCGACGAAGGTGCGCTTTGCGTCGCGCAAGGCGCCGAATGTCGGCGGCCTGTCGCGCAAGGCGATCCTGCGCGAGATCGACGCGAGCCTGCAGCGCCTGGGCATGGACCATGTCGACCTGTACCAGATCCACCGCTGGGACCATGACACACCGATCGAAGAGACGATGGAAGCGCTGCACGATGTCGTGAAAGCCGGCAAGGCGCGCTACATCGGCGCCTCGTCGATGCACGCCTGGCAGTTCGCGAAGGCGCAGCAGGTGGCCAAAGAGAACGGCTGGACGCGCTTCGTCAGCATGCAGCCCGAGCTGAGCCTGCTCTACCGCGAAGAAGAACGCGAGATGCTGCCGCTGTGCCGCGACCAGGGCGTGGGCGTGATCCCGTGGAGCCCGCTGGCCCGCGGCCGGCTGGCGCGACCGTGGGGTGAAACGACGCCACGCATCGCCACCGACACCTTCGGCAACAACCTCTTCGCGCACACCGAGGCGAACGACCGTGAAGTGGCCGACGCGCTGGCGAAAGTTGCCGCGCAGCGCGGCGCCACGCGTGCGCAGGTGGCGCTGGCCTGGCTGCTGCGCAAGCCCGGCGTCACCGCGCCGATCATCGGTGCGTCCAGACCCGGCCACTTCGACGACGCCGTGGCCGCGTTGGCGATCGAGTTGAGCGATGCGGAAGTCGCCGCGCTCGAAGCGCCGTACCGGCCGCATGCGGTGGTGGGTTTCGAGTGATGCGGCACGCGGCCGGCGCGCGTCTGACGTGACCGTCGGCGGCCTTGGCCGATTAAGGCAAGACTGATCAAGACCCCTGGCCCGGCAATTGCAGCGGTTTTGTCAGAGTAACAGCTTGAGGCTCGGCGATGAAGCAGCAGACACTGGCGATGGCGGCAGACCAAGGCGCGGGATTCGAGCAGTACCGACGCCGCACC
>JANNKS010000400.1:0-12519 GCA_031396425.1 Rhizobacter sp.
AGCGTGCTCATCACCGGGCTGGTTGCGCAGGCTGCTGCAGGGGGCGTTGCAGCAAGGCCAGCGCCGCGCCGATCAGCAGCAGCCCCGAAGCTGCCAGCAGGCTGATGCCGATGTTGCCCGCGAGATCGCCCACCAGCCCGGCGCCATAGGGGCCCGCGGTCTGGGCCACGGCAAAGACCAGCGTGAACAGGCTGATGGCGCGGCCCCACGATTCGCTGGGCAGGTTCTGCCGCGCGAAGTTGGTCACCGCGCCGGGGGCCATGAAGACGGACAGGCCAAAGACCACGGCCGAGACCAGCAGCACAGGCCCGTTAGGCAGGACCACCGGCAGCGCGGACCCGATGGCGATGCACGTCAGGATCAACGCCAACGGCAGGCCCGATGCATGGAGCGCCAGCACGCGCCGCCAGACGAACGGTGACAGGCAGATGCTGGTGCCCAGCACCACCCACACCAGCGCGATGAACCCGGCGCTGGCGCGCTGTTCGGTCATCCACGCCGACAGGAACGTCAGGTAGACGATGTAGCCCAGGCCGAAGCCTGCGTAGCCGGCCATCTCGGGCAGCATGCGGCGCACCGGCAAGGGCGTGGTGTTGGCTCGCTGCTGGGTCTGCGCGGGCGCGTGCAGTTGCGACGCCGCCCACAGGCTCAGCGGCACGCAGCACAGGCTGATGGCGCCGATGACCACCCAGCCCATCGGCCACGACGCCGGCCCCCACGAGTGCAGCATCAGCGGCAACGCCGCGCCCGCCAGCACGATGCCCAACCCGCCGCCCGTGCCGAACAGGATGGCGATGGCCAGCGCGTTGCGGCGCGTGTCGCCCTGGAACAGCCCCGCGGCGAGCGCACCGGCGGTGGAAAACGACATCGCCCCCAGCACGCCCGCGGCGATGCGCCACACCGTCTGCCACCACAGCGCCGCGTTCAGCCCCGTGGCCAGCAGCGCCAGCGTGGTCGTGACCATGCCGATGGCGAACAGCCGCGTGGGCGGCACACGGCGGATGAGCAGCATGGTGAGAACCGCGCCCCCGAAGTAGCCCAGCGCGTTGGCCGTGTTCAACCAGCCGGCCTGCGCGTAGGTCCATCCCATTTCCGACTTCATGGCCGGAAGCAGCAGGCCATACGCAAAGCGGGCAAAGCCGTTGGTGACGGTCACGCCCAGCGCCAGGCCGGCCAGCACCAGCCAGGGCCGATGGGGGGCTGCGGTCGTCATGCAGCGGCCGTCATGCAGCGGCCGTCATGGCGCCACCGCATCACGAGGCGGCCAGCGCTTCGCGTACGAAGTCCAGCCGGTCCTGGCCGAAGAACATCTGCTCGCCGACAAAACAGGTGGGCGCGCCGAAGGCGCCGCGTGCCACCGCGGCTTCGGTGCGCGCGATCAGGTCGGCCTTGACTTCGGCGTCACCGACCAGGGCCGTGAAGGCCGCGGCATCGAAGCCGGCCTGCGCCAGCACGGCCGCGAGAACGCTCGGGTCGCCCAGGTTGCACGGCGCCACCCACATCGCGTGGAACACGGCGTCCGCATAGCGCGGAAAATCAGCGGGCCGGCGCATCAGCAGACCGCAGGCACCGCGCATCAGCGTCAGCGTGTTGATCGGAAAGTGCGGGTTGAACACGAAGGGCACGCCCCAGCGCCGGGCCCAGCGGGCGATGTCGTTGCCCATCCAGCGGCCCTTGGCGGGCACGCTCACCGGGCTGGCGTTGCCCGTGGCCTTGAACACGCCGCCCAGCAGCATCGGGTGCCACACCAGCGTCGCACCCATCTCCTGCGCGATGCGTGGCACCTGGGTGTAGGCCAGGTAGGTGGTGGGGCTGGCGAAGTCGAAGTGGAACTCCAGTGTCTTGTTGGTCATCATGTGTCTCCTCAGAAAGCTTCTGCTGATGGCTGCAGATCCAGCTCATGCGTCTCGTGCTTCAGCTCTTGATGCCCTTGTCGAACGCGGGCCGCGCCTCCAGGCGCTTCACATAGGCATGCAGGTGGGTCATGTCCTCGGGCATGCAGCCCAGCCGGCGCGCCATGAAGCAGGCGTGGCCGAGCATGAAGTCCACGCCGCAGAGTTCGCCGAGCATGTAGTCGCGCCCGGCGAGTGCCTCGTTCAGCGGCTCCAGCGTCTTCGTCAGAAGGCGCTTGGCCTGGCCCAGGATCTCCTCGCTGCGCCGCTCGGGCGGCAACAACAGCGTGTGCACGACGATGGTGTTGATCGGCGGCATCACCATGCCCTCGCAGTAGTGGAACCACTGGAGGTAGCGCGGGAACAACGGTGAATCCACGGCCGGCTTGAGTGCACCGTTGCTGTGGCGCGCAATGATGTATTCGACGATCGCGCCCGATTCGTACAGCATTACGTCACCGTCTTCCAGCACCGGCACGCGGCCCAGTGGGTGGCGCGCGCGGTGCTCGTCGGACTTCAGCGCCTTGGGGTGGAACTCCATGCGGTTGAGTTCGTAGGGCAGCTGCAGTTCTTCCAGCAGCCAGACGATGCGGCCGGCGCGGCTGTTGGGGGCATGGTGCAGTTTCAGCATGGTGTGCTCCTATTTCAGGTCGGGGTTGCTGGCATGGTTCCACCATGCCAGGTCGGAATGGGCACGCAGGTCCAGCTCGAAGGTCCAGGCCGAGCGGTGCTGGTGCGCGATGTAGAAATAGGTGTTGGCCACCTCGGCTGGCACCAGCAGGCCATCGTTTTCCAGGCCCTTCTTCTCGCGCAGCGCCTGGAAGCGCTCGGGGCCGAGCATCTTGCCCAGGGTGTCGGGTGCGTCCACGGCGCCGTCAATGACGATGTGCGCCACATGGATGCCCTTGCTCGCAAACTGCGCGTTCAATGACTGGCACAGCATGCGCCGCCCGCCCATGGCCGCGGCGTGCGAATGCTGGCCGGCGTTGCCGCGCAGCGCGGCGGTGGCCGATGTCACCAGCAACACACCCTTGCCGCGCTGCTCCATGCAAGGGAACAGCACCTGCGCCAGGCGGAACAGGCCGAAGGTGGCCATGCGCCAGCCCATCTCGAACTGCTTGAGCGTGGTGGTGGCCAGGCCGCGGTCGCCGATCTGTGCGCCCAGGTTGAACACCGTCACCGCGATCGGGCCGATGTCGGCCTCGATGTGGCTGACCAATTGCTCAATGCTGCCTTCTTCCACCGCATTGAGCATGAAGCCGCTGGCCGAGCCGCCCTCAGCCTCGATCTCGGCCACCAGCTTGTCGAGGCCGGCCTTGTCACTGCGGCGCGCGAGGCAGGCGTGGTAGCCCGCGCGGGCGAAGCGCTTGGCGACGTGGCCACCGATGCCGGCACCGGCACCGAGGATCAGGCAGACGGGTTTGCTCATGGTCTTGTCCATTGCTCAGATTGACCAGCCTGGCGATGGCTGGCTGCGAAGGTGGATGATGGCTTGTAATTGTGAACCAATCGGTCCAGAATGCAAGCATGGCCCGCCCCATCGAATTCGATCAACCCAAGGCCCTGAACCGGGCTCTGGTGCTGTTCTGGCGCAAAGGCTACCAGGCGACTTCACTGGCCGACTTGCTGGCGGCCATGGACATCGGCCGCAGCAGCTTCTACGCCGCGTTCACCGACAAGCGCAGCCTCTTCATCGGGTGTCTCGATCTTTTTTCGGCGCGCACTCTCGAGCTGCTGCAGCGCGCCCGTGCCGAGATGCCGCCGCTCGATGCCCTGCAAGACTTCTTCGAGCGCAACCTCACCCGCGCGCGCGGTGCCGGCGCGGTGCGGGGGCACTGGGGCTGCATGCTGGTGAACACCGTGCTCGAGATGGCCGATGTCGATGACGAACTCGCTGCGCGCGCCAGCCATCATCTGAACGAGATGCAGCGTATCTTCCAGGCCTGCCTGAAGGACGCTGGCGCGGTGCCGGCGCGCGCCGAGGAACTGGCCGCCATGTTGATGCTGTTCAACGAAGGCATCCGCGTGTCCAGCCGTCGCCGCCTGCCCGACGCGCAGCACCTGCAACCCATCGCCACCACCTTTCGTCTCATCCGCAGCGAGATGCTGCGGCATGAACAGGCTGAAGTGGCCGGGCCGTGACACGCCCAGCGCCCACTGCGTCGATCTGCGCAGCGTGCCGCGTGGTCACGCGCATACCCCTGCGGGGGCTGGCTTGGCTAGACTGTCGAACATGCATCAAGCTCCAACCCGCCGCCTGAACGCGAAGGCCCGCCGCGACGGCCGCATGAACCTGGAAGGCCGCCGCGATCTGCTGCGCGTGGCCTTGTCCGCCGGCGCGCTGGCTGCCGCGCCACGGCTGCTGGCCCAGCCCAGCCGGGTGCGCCTGCGCATGCTGCTGAACACGAGCGTGTCCAGCCCGCAGGCGTGGCTGTGGCTGGCCCAGGAGCGCGGCTACCTGGAGCACGAAGGCATTGAGTTGGACCTGACCCCTGGCGCCGGCGCGTACACCGCCGCGCCGCGCGCGATCGAAGGAGGTTTCGATCTCGCCTACGGCGACGTGAACTCACTGATCGAAGAGATCGCACGCCGCCCCGACGCCGCGCCCCGAGGCGTATTCATGATGTTCAACGCCTCGCCGTCTTGTGTGGTGGTGCGCGCCGACGGGCCACTGCGGCAGCCCAAGGATCTGGTGGGCCGTCGTCTGATCGGTCACGACAGCGACGTGGCACTGCGCACGTTTGGCGCCCTGTGCCTGCATCAGGGCGTGGACCGCCAGCGCGTGACGGTGGAGGTTGCGTGGTCGGGCATGGCCGGCATGGTCGAGGACGTGCTGGCAGGCCGTGCCGACGGTGCCTTTGGGTACGTGAGCACCTTCACTGGCGCCCTGACCGCGGCCAATCCGGCGCTGCTGCAGCGCGTGCGCTTCATGACCTTTGCCGAGTTCGCCCCGGACCTCTACGGTAGCGTGCTCATGGTGTCGCGCCGCCTGTTGCGCGACGCCCCGGCTGTGGTGGCGCGGCTGGTGCGCGCGTTGCAACGCGGCGTGGCCGACATGCAGCGCGAGCCCGAAGCCGCACTGGATGCGCTGGCACGCTTGGCCCCAAGCCTGGACCGCAACGCCGAGCGTACGCGCCTGCAGGCCACGCTGGATCTGGAGATGAATCCGTTGCTTCCTGCGGGCATGCGCCGCGTGCCCTTGGGCGATGTGGATGACACCCGCCTGGCCCGCAGCATCTCGCTGATGGCCCGCGCCAACAACCTGGCGCGCGTGCCCGTTCTTGCCGAGGTGTTCACGCGCGAGCACCTTCCCGCCGCACGGGCGCCGCTCAGCACCACCACCACCTTGCGCCTGTTGCTCAACACGTCCCTGTCCGGGCCCGTGGCCTTCTTTCTGCTGGCGCAAGAGCGCGGCTACCTGCGTGACGAGCGGCTGGACGTTCAGTTTTCCAGCGGCCCAGGCGCTGCGGCCATGGTGCCGATGGTGCGCGACGGCGCCTACGAGGCGGGCTACGGCGACATCAGCGCGTTGATCGAGCGCATTGCCCGTGGCGCGCCTAACAAAGGGCCGGTGGCGTTGTTCACCACCTTCAACGTGGTGCCGTTCACCATCGCCGTGGACGCCGGGGGGCCGGTGAAGACACCGCAGGACTTGCAGGGCCGGCGCGTCGTCGGCCACGCCAGCGACGCAGCATTGCTGACCTTCGACCTGTACGCCCGCGCCGCTGGCATTGACGCCTCGAAAGTGCAGGTGGACGGTTCGATGGGCGGCATGGGGCAGGCAGTGGCTGACATGCTGCGCGGCCCCAGCCAGGGCCACAGCACAGCCGGTGTGTTCGGCTTCGTCAACACCATCATCGCGTCGGTCACGCCGCTGGGCGTGGATCCCCGTGCGCTGCGCTTCCTGAACTGGTCGGACGTGCTGCCGGACATGTACGGCAACACCCTGTTCGTCACGCGGGAGATGTACCTGCGTGATCCGCAGACCGTGCATGGCCTGGTGCGGGCGGTCAACCGCGGCCTGGTGGATTCGGTGCGCGTGCCCGAAGCTGCCGTCGACACGCTGCTGCGATTGGCGCCGGGCAGCGACCGGGCCGTCAACCTGCGGCGACTCATGGGCACGCTGGCGATCGAGATGGCTCACCCCGAAGGCGCGCGCATCGGCATCGGCGACATGGACGATGAGCGCCTGGCGCGTTTCATCGCACAGATCGTACAAGTCAAGCGACTGCCGCGCACGCCCAGCGTGCGCGAGGTGTTCGACCGGTCTTTCCTGCCGCCGCTGGCGCAGCGCGTGCGCCACTTGGCGCGCTGAGCCCGTGCGCCGGCGGCAACTCGATTCTCGAAGAGCAACGGGACCGGACGGCGCGGCGTCCAGCGCGTGCATGAACAGTCTGACGATGTCGTCGAGGTGGATCCAGCCCATCCACTGCCGGCCTGTGCCCAGCCGGCTGGCCGCCGAGAGCCTGAACGGCGGACAATGGCGCAGGGGCTGACAGAAAGGTTGCGGGTCACCCGTTGGCGTAGCCGGGTTTGCCGAAGCTGGCGATGTAGTTGACCGAAATGTCGCGCGTCCACCAGGCGCGGTGAACGGCGGGCAGGTAAGCCATGCCGCGGCGTTCGCCGCGGGCCAGCCCGCAGGCCGCTGCGGCCTGCTCAAGTTCTTCGGGCCGCACGAATTGCGCCCACTGGTGCGTGCCCCGCGGCAGCACCCGAAAGACCCTCTCGGCGCCGACGATCGCCGCCAGGTAGCTGCGCAGCGTGCGGTTGATCGTCGAGGCCAGCAGCAGCCCGCCGGGTGCGAGGTGCGCCGCCGAGTCGCGCACGAAGCCCGGCACGTCGTCGACGTGCTCGACCACCTCGAGCAACAGCAGCACGTCGAATGACTCACCGTCGTGCAGCGCGACATCGGGCTCGCCGACCCGGTAGTCGATGTGCAGGCCGGCGGCTTTCGCATGCAGCCGCGCGGCGGCGATGTTGTTTGCGGCGGCATCGACGCCGACGACCAACGCGCCACGGGCTGCCAGCGGTTCGCACATCAGGCCTGCGCCACAACCGACGTCCGCGATGCGCAAACCTTGCAGCGCACCGACCGGGCGTCCGAAGCGCTGCGCGATCTGTTCGAGCACGTGGCCGAGCCGCAGCTCGTTGATGACATGCAAGGGGCGCATCGGCCCGGTGCGGTTCCACCAGGTCGCGGCAAGGCGGTTGAAGCGCGCGACTTCGTCGCCGCGGATGGTGCTGGACGGGGTCATGGGTAGCTTGCCGATGCTCATGGTTCAAACCCGGCGGCAGATCTTCACCGCCCCACGCGAACCCACGCCGACCGCCCAGATCCACAGACGAAGCAGGGGGGACGGTGGGCCCGCGTGACGGTCGAAGCGCGCAGCCGCATCGTCGCGGTGGTCGATTTCGTCGGCGCGAAACGAGTACAGATGCGCCCGCAATGCTTGCAGTGGTGCATCGGTGTGGCCCGGATCCAGTCGGTCGATCGACTCGATCTGTTCGGTGTAGTGGCGGTCGACGAAGGTTTCCACGGCCTCGATGGTCGCGTACACCGCCCACGGCCCGATCCACGCCGGCAGCGCGCCGGTCAGCCATCCGGCACCGCGCCACAGCGGCAACAGCCGGCTGCGGTGCCGCGGCGCCAGCAGCAACTCGATCGCGGCGAGATGCTCCGCTTCCGTGGCGAGATGCCCTTTCGAAAAACTCCTGACGTCCGCGTCGCGTGTGGTGGCGAGGATGCCCCGATAGATCATCACGGCCCCCGTTTCGCCGGCGTGGTCGGTGCGCAGGTCGGACACCAGCCTCGCCGGCAACGGAGTTGTACGGGCAGGCCCCGGCCTCGGCGACGAGGCCGAGGCGTTGGACCCAGACATCACAGATGCACCTCCAACTGCTGCCCGAAGTCGCGCCGGGTTGTGCTGAGGCTGTGGCGGCCGTCGTGGCGCCGCAAGCCCTCGGCCACCGCTCGCGCCATGTCGACACCGCTGCTGTGGACCCGGTCGACCCGGCTCGCAACGACACTGTCGCCGCAAATGCCCAGCTGCACATCGCCGTCCCACAAGCACTCGGTTCGCCTGGGGGTGGTGGCGGGCGCCTCAGCAAACGCATGACGCCATTGGTACGCATGAAGATAGTTGGGCGTCACCGCCCGGCCTGCATGAGCGCGAAAATTGTCGAGCAGCAGGTCAGCCACGGTCTCGGCGTCGTCATGCTCATGCTGCAACGACCAGCGCGCGTCGGCTTCCACGAACCAACGCTGGGGCCCGATGCGGGGGCGCCCTGGCTTGCTGTGCATGGCGGCGACTCTCTCAATGGGGCTGCCCTGAAACTCCCGGTAGCCGGGCAACGCGACGGGACGTTCGGACCCCAGCAGGAGCACCCAGCGGCTGCGGTAGTGCACGGCACGCAGTGCGGCTGCCAGTTCTGGAGATTCGCGGGCGAGTGGCAGCGCCAGAGGCGCCGGCATGGCGAGCACGAGGGCCTGGAAGTCCTCCTCAATCCTGCCCGCGGAGCCGCTCAGGATCCACCGGGCGCCTCGACGGCGGGCTTGCAGAATGGGTGTGTTCAGGCGCACGTCCAGCGGCCGCGCAAGGGCATCGGCCAGCGCCAGCATCGAAGGCACGCCGACCGCTCCCATCAGCTTCAAGGTACGGGTGACATCCGTTTCGTCTTCGTCCGCTTTCCAGTCCCTGCCACAGCGTTCGTCTTCAGCAGGCGTCGCCGGAATGGTCCATGAATGAAGTGCGGCCAGCTCACCGAAACGTTGCACGGCATGAGCGGCCAGGCGGGTGGCCCCGCTGATGCACTGGGCCCCGTCATCGAACATTCCGATTCGGGTGCTGCGCGAACTGCAGCGGCCGCCCAGGCGATCGATGGCCTCGAAGACGACGGGGTCGCAGCCGCGAAGAGACAACTCCCGGGCGCAAGTCAAGCCGGCGATACCGCCGCCGACGACCGCAACGCGCGGCGGCGCCTCGTTGGTCAATATACTGCCCAGTGCGCCGCTGGTCCGATGATTTATCGACACTTCAATCCTTTCCGCCGTAACCGGCTCTCCGCAAGGTAACGTCGAAACATCGTCAAAGTTGCAGTTGATGGGGAACGAACAGCGGTGGACTCATTCAGTGGGCTTCGAGAGTTGAAGATGGGTTCAGCATGTGAGGAGGCGACGCATACCGCTGAATGGCCCACGCCAGGGCCGTCAAGCCAGGAGCGTTGCGGCGCACAGCCCCCTCGACGCCGCGATGCAGGCTGCGCCCGTCGGCCAGTCGCAGGTGCTTGCCGGTTGGAGAATTTTTCTGCGGGCATTGCAACTTTGGCGTCGCCGCTGCGTAACTTACTCGCTGTGACTCAGGCCCATGGGCTGGGTCATAACGTACGCAGGCCCCTGCAAACCTGCGCGCCGAACGGCTCAGGGAGCGTCGCTTGAGCGACCGCCTGCTCGCCGGCGGCATCGATGCGGCGCTGGTCGCTCGGGCCCAGCAAGGTGAGATGGTCGCATTTGAGGTGCTGGTGGTGAAATACCAACGGCGAGTTGCGGCAACGATTCGGCGGTTCGTGCGTGACGACCCGATCACCGAAGAACTGACCCAGGAGGTTTTCTTGAGCGCTTTTCTTGCTTTGACGACCTTCAAGCCCGATGGTGATTTCGCGGCATGGCTGTTCACGATTGCTCGCAACGCGGCCAGGAGCTATCTGCGCAGCGCGCAGAATCGGCAAGACGACCGACCCATGCAAGTGCTCGACGATGCCGGTGACGACGTCAGATTCGGGGTCGCCCCCAGCACTGAAGAAGAGGCCATGGCGCACCAGCTTTTCGAACGCATCGACGCCGAAGTCGCGGCTTTGCCCGATGTTCAGCGGCGAGCGCTCTTGATGCGCGAGATCGATGGGCTGGAATACAAGGCCATCGCTGAAGCGCTGGGGCAGCCCGTGAACACCGTCAAGTCCCACATCTTCCGGGCGCGCGAGGCAATAGCCCATCGCGTGCGCCCGTTTCTTGCACCCACGCGCGACCGGCGCTGGTAGGAGTCATGCCATGAACGAAGCTTCACGCCTTTTGGACGGCGAGCTGACGGATGCCGAGTTGACCACGGTGCTCGAGCGCCTGAGGCACGACACTGCGCTTCGCGACGAAGTGACGGCGCAGCAGCTGATTCGCGATGGCCTGGGTGGTCTTCGCTCGCTGGACGCGGGGTACAGCTTGCGCATCCTTGCCAGGTTGCACCAAGCTCGAAAAGCCGAGGGTTGATCGAGGTTGCCGCAGCCTGAGGTGGGAGCCTGCGCAGGCCGCTGGCCTTGCGTCGTGCGTCCGCGGGCGCGGGTTGCGCTCAGCTCAACCGGGCGCGCACCAGCTTGCCCTCGGCCACGAGTTGATCGATGCACGCCATCACCAACGCGCCGCTCGGCGAGTAGGGATCAAACTCGGGCCAGACGATCTTCGTTTGCGGATCCACGTCGGACAAGCTGACGCGCGCCATGGACCATCCACCGTAGCGGCGCTCGGTGATGCCCTCGCAATGAAGCAACTGCAGATCGGTGTGGCGCGGATCTGCATAGATGCGCGCATAAAGGCGTGTCACCATGCCCCGCTCGCCTTCAAGTGCCTGCAGGTACACACCTTGACCCTCGCAGAGCACGCCGGTGATCTCGTGCTGCGTGTTCCAGGCGTGTGCCTTGAGCAGAATCGAATCGGTGAGCGCAGCGGTCTGCAGGCCCACGGTTTTGCTCAGGTAGATCAGGCGGATCAGCATGGTTCTGATGGCATCAACACTCAGGCGGCCGCAGTCGTTCCGGCGCCGCCACCGCGACTGATGGCAGCCGCGGTGCGGCATTGGGTTTGATGATAGCGAGTTGCTGGTTCTCGCAGCCCTCGGCAGCGTTGCGGCATTCGACGCTGCCCGCGGGCGCCCGAGTTTCGTCGGCAGCAGGGCGCGCCTGTGGCCGGCGTCGACCCGGCAACCGCAACTTTCGGCGCGGCGTTGCGTTTGATGAAGGTCGTTCTCGCCAAGTGCACCCCCATGGACCCCCTTTTGCTCGCACGCTTCCAGTTCGCAGCCAACATCACCTTCCACATCCTGTTTCCGACGATCAGCATTGCACTCGGCTGGGCACTCCTGTACTTCAAGCTTCGGCACAACCAGTGGGCGCGTTGCCACGGTTTGCCGTTCACCGCCAACACGCCGTGGTTGCTGGCTTACCACCTGTGGGTCAAGGTGTTCGCGCTGACCTTCGCGCTCGGCGTGGTCAGCGGCATCACGATGAGTTTCCAGTTCGGCACCAACTGGCCGGGCTTCATGCAGGCGGTCGGCAACATCGCCGGCCCCTTGCTGGCCTACGAGGTGTTGACGGCCTTCTTCCTCGAGGCCACCTTCCTGGGCATCATGCTCTACGGGCACAGCCGCGTCGGCAACCGCCTGCACACGCTGGCCACGGTGCTGGTCGCAGGCGGCACCACGTTGTCGGCGTTCTGGATCATCGTGCTCAACTCGTGGATGCACACGCCGGCCGGTTTCGAGCTGCGCGACGGCGTGGCGCATGCCACCGACTGGTGGGCCATCGTCTTCAACCCGTCGATGCCCTACCGGCTGACCCACATGATGATCGCTTCGGGTCTCACGGTGGCGTTTCTCGTTGCCGGCGTCAGCGCGTACCGGTGGCGGCGTGGTGACCGTGGTGACGATGTCAGGCTGACGATGCGCACCGGCGTGACGGTGGCGGCGCTTCTGATCCCGCTGCAGATCGTTGTCGGCGATCTGCATGGCTTGAACACGCTGCAGCACCAGCCGGCCAAGGTCGCCGCGATGGAAGGCATCTGGCAAACCCAGAAGGGCGCGCCGATGACCTTGTTCGGCCTGCCCGATGAAGCGGCACGCGAAACCCGCTATGCGATCGAAGTGCCCAAGCTCGCCTCGCTGGTGCTCACGCACGAGCTCGACGGTGAAGTGAAAGGGCTGGATGCGTTTGTTGGCCGGCACCCGCCCGTCGCCCCGGTGTTCTTCAGCTTCCGCCTGATGGTCGGCATCGGCCTGTTGATGCTGGTCGTCAGCTGGATCGGCTGGTGGCAGTTGCGCCCGAAGAGCCGTCGGCCCGACCCTTCGCCGCTGCTGACCGGTGCCTTGTTCGCGATGGCGTTTTCAGGCTGGGTGGCCGTGCTCGCTGGCTGGTACACGACCGAAATCGGCCGGCAACCATGGCTGGTCTACGGCGTGCTCACCACGGCCCAGGCCGCCGGGCCGGTGCCGGCGCCCACGATTGCGCTGACGCTGGCGATCTACGTCGTCATGTACCTGGCGCTGACCGTGGTCTATGTGGCGACCGTCTTCCGTCTGGCGCGCAAGGGCGCTGCTGCGCGACTGCCGCAAGCGGGCGCCAACGCG
Organism: Rhizobacter sp.; assembly: GCA_031396425.1. Classification (GTDB taxonomy): domain Bacteria; phylum Pseudomonadota; class Gammaproteobacteria; order Burkholderiales; family Burkholderiaceae_C; genus JAEMQF01. The sequence continues at coordinate 12,278 of JANNKS010000400.1, forward strand.
TTGTCAGCGCCCAGACGCAGGGGTGCGGCCTCGGCATGAATGAAATTGAAGCCGCCCTGCAAGCGCCCGGGGGCTGGTTGCCATTGGCCTTTCTCGCCATCATGGGTTTGGCGATGCTGGCCTACGTCATCCTCGACGGCTATGACCTGGGCGTGGGCACCTTGCTGGGCGCCGCGGGCGACCGCGACAAGGACACGATGGTCGCATCGATCGGTCCGTTCTGGGACGCCAACGAAACCTGG